>CAYWSS010000103.1:0-11601 GCA_964460505.1 uncultured Caldilineaceae bacterium
AGCCGCGACGATCGGAAAAGACCGAGCAGACGTTGTGAGGGCATTTGTTAAGGACCGCGGGGGGTCTAGTGGGGGCTGGTCGCGCGGTCGATCAGCATGCCCAGATAGAGCTCGCGCGCGATGTCGCAGCCTTCTTCGATGTAGACGCGCCTGACCTACTTGCGCGGCGCGGCGGGAGGTTTTATAAGATGTTGTCCTGCCTCGCTTTAAGGAACTGTCACAGATAGCCGCAACTTATGGGCATGGGTGGCAAGAAAGGTACAAGTTACCCACAATAGATGACACCTGGTTCAGACAATATTAATTTTGCGGGTGCGTAACTACAGCCAGGTTGCGTTTGATACCGGTATAAGAGCAGAATAAACAGAACTAACGAATCAAAATTCTATCATTCCGGCAATTCTGCTCTAAAAATGGCCGGCAAATGTGACAATTTTGATACCCCTGAGCAGTTACCATAAATTATAATAAGGAGACGATAATGCCAACAAACAAGCAAAAAACTATTCGGCTAACAATGGCCCAGGCGCTGGTGAAATATTTGCAGGTGCAATACAGCGAACGAGACGGCCGGACACGCCGCCTGATTCCGGCCATATGTGGGATATTTGGACACGGTAACGTGGCCGGATTGGGGCAAGCCTTGCTGGAGTACGGGGTTGATTTGCCTTATCACCAAACCCGCAATGAGCAATCAATGGTGCATACGGCCAGCGGCTTTGCCAAAGCCAACCTGCGGCTGGCAACGCTGGCCTGCGCCTCATCCATTGGGCCGGGCGCTACAAATATGGTAACCGGCGCAGCTGCGGCCACGGTTAACCGGTTGCCGGTGCTGTTATTACCCGCCGATTATTACGCCACTCGCCACCAGGGGCCGGTATTACAGCAACTTGAGCATCCCATTTCAGCCGATGTCAGCGTTAATGACTGCTTCCGCCCCGTCAGTAAGTTCTTTGACCGTATTTCTCGGCCTGAGCAGTTGCTAACGGCTTTGCCCGAAGCTATGCGCGTTTTAACCGATCCGGCCGATACGGGCGCGGTGGCACTGGCCCTGCCGCAAGATGTTCAGGCCCACGCCTACAACTATCCGGCTCACTTTTTCAAAGAGCGAGCCTGGTCAATTGAGCGCCGTTTTCCCAACCCTCAGCGTATTGCTGAAACTCTGGAAATGCTGAAGGCGGCTGAACGCCCCATGATTATTGCCGGCGGCGGGGTCCTTTATTCTGAGGCCGGGGCTGAATTACAGGCTGTGGCCGAAAGATTTGGTATTCCGGTGGGTGAAACAATGGCCGGAAAAGGCGCGATGGCCAATGACGCGGCCCTGTCAATGGGCGGCTTTGGCGTAACGGGAACCGGATCGGCCGGTAAAATTATGAGCCAGGCCGATTTGGTCATTTGTGTCGGGACGCGCTTGACCGATTTTTCTACAGGCTCGCAGTCAGCGTTCAATCACCCAAATGTAAAATTTATCAGCATTAATGTTAACGGCCACGATGCCTACAAGCAGGGGGCCTTGCCCGTTGTGGCCGATGCCCGGGAAGCGCTGCACGCCCTGTTACAGGCCGCTGAGACAACAGACATCAAACCCAATTCCGGCTACCTGGAAGAGATTGCCGTGGCTAAACAGGAGTGGCAAAACCTTCTGACAACCGGGGTCTTCATTGAGCGTAAGAATGAGGCAATGAGCCAACTGAACGCTATTAACGTAGCCAATGAATACGCCCAGGCAGGGGATACAATTGTGGCCGCGGCCGGCGGGCCTCCCGGCGATTTGCACCAATTGTGGGATACCAGTGGAGGCCGGACGTGCCATCTTGAATTTGGTTACTCGTGTATGGGGTATGAAATACCGGCGGGATTAGGCGTGCGTATGGCCCAGCCGGAGGGCGAGGTTTATGTATTTGTTGGTGATGGCACATACCTGATGCAGCCCAGCGAATTGGTAACGGCCCTGCAAGAAGGCCTTAAAATTACCGTGCTGGTTATGAATAACCACGGTTTCCAGATTATCCGGCGCTTGCAAATGGGACGGGTTGGGGTGAGTTTTGGCAACGAGTTCCGCGCCCGCGATGAAGAGGCAAATCGGCTTGAAGGAGAGTATTTAGACATTGATTTTGCCAAAAACGCGGAGAGCATGGGCGCCAGAGCGTGGCGCGTCTCCAGCCCTGATGAACTACGTCAGGCCCTGAGCGAAGCGCGTGAAGAAAACCGGTCCTGCGTCATTGTGGCCGAGGTCGAGAAACATCGCTACGGCCCGCCTTCAGACGTGTGGTGGGATGTGGCCTCTGCCGAGGCTACCGGTAATGCGGAAACCCGGGAAGCGCGAGCCGTATATGAGACGAATCGAGCAAAACTGCAAAGATTCCATTACTGATATGTACAGATACCAATATGTATAGAATTTGGTTTGAGCGAACGTTACCGCCTGTTTATGCCCCGCTACTCAACGGCGTTGCCGTAGCCGTTGGCGCGGCCTCCGAAACGCCTGATACTCCGTTTGCGGCCCTGGCAGAAGCCCAGGCTATTATCGCGGGCGGACGGTTAACTTACGATGCGACGCTGATGGATTTAGCCCCGCAACTGCGCGTTATTTCCCGTACCGGGATTGGGCTGGATAACGTCTCTATTTCTGAGGCCACGACGCGGGGGATTGCCGTTTGCAACGCCCCTGACGCGCCGACTATTTCTACAGCCGAACATACCATTGCTCTTATGTTTGCGGTAGCCAGGCAACTCAAGTGGAGTGACCTGGCCCTGCGGCGTGGCGGGGAAGTTGACTTTTTTAACGAATATAACGGCCTTGAACTGCGTGGGGCCAGGTTAGGCTTGATCGGGTTGGGTCGAATTGGACGCCGGGTAGCAAAGCTGGCTACGGCCTTGAAGATGACCGTGATAGGATTTGATCCCTTCATTTCCGCCGAGCAAGCTTGTGAAGATGGCATTGAACTTGTACCCTCTTTGAAGGAGTTGCTGCCAACTGTTGATATTTTGTCACTCCATTTGCCGCTTACGCCCAATACCCGGGGCGCAATTAACTCCAAACGCCTGGCCCAAATGAAGCCGGGGGCCATCCTCATCAACGCGGCCCGGGGCGGGTTGGTTGATGAAGCCGCCTTGCTTGACGCTCTCCAAAGTGGTCATCTGCGCGGAGCGGGGTTAGATGTATTCGCGTCGGAACCGCCGGCCCCGGATAACCCATTGCTCAACCGGGACGATGTGATTGTTACCCCACACGTCGCCGCGGCAACAGGTGCCGGAAAGGATCGCCTGTGGCATACATCCATTATTCAGGCTTTACAAGTACTGCAAGGTGAACGGCCAGCGCATCTGGTCAATTCTGAAGTCTGGCCGCTTGAGAAATAAGAAGGGCAGTTAATCGGACAATTAACCTGTTTATGCCGTTTTCCAGGGGGCACAGGAAACAAAATAAGCCTATCCGTTGGCTTAATGTAGATCAGCCGTTATTGACAATATTAGCCATCTGTAATATATTAAGGAATAGATTACGCACACGTGTGCGTAAATGGATAACACTAGAATATCCTAAAAATATAAACAAACATGATACCTGATATAATGGAGGTAAACTATGAAAGGTTTAGTATTAGACGCTGTCTGGGAACCCAAACCAGATTACACCGTATCAGATTGGGAAAAAGAAACCGGCAAAGCCATTACCGGCAACAGCATTTGGCGAAACCCAAAGCTGGAGGTCCGTGAAAAAACTGACCCTGTGCTTAAACCCGATCAGATTTTGCTCGAAGTACAGGCTTGCGGCGTGTGCGGGTCTGATATGCACTTCTACGAAACCGACGATCAGAACTACATTCTCTACCCCGGCCTCACCAAATTCCCCAGCATTTTGGGGCACGAACTATCCGGCAAGATTGTTGAAGCAGGCAAAGAAGTCACCGACCTTAAAGTGGGCGATATGGTCACGGTGGAAGAGATGATTTGGTGCGGGCATTGCGTACCCTGTCGCAACGGCTACCCCAACCACTGCACCAATCTGGAAGAAATCGGCTTTACGATTGATGGCGCTTTTGCTAATTATCTGGCCATTAGCGCCAAATTCGCCTGGAAAATCGACACGATTGCCGAACGTTTTGGCAGCAAAGCCAAAGCCTACGAAATTGCCGCCCTGACCGAACCGACCTGCGTGTCTTACAACGCCATGTTCGAACGGGCCGGCGGCTTTCGCCCCGGCCACTATGTTAGTGTATTTGGTACTGGCCCCATTGGGCTGGCCGCGGTTGGGCTGGCCAAAGCCGCCGGGGCCGGCATTATCGCCGCCTTCGAAATATCGCCGGAACGGCGCGAATTGGCCAAAAAAGTAGGCGCCGATTTTGTGTACGACCCCCGTGACGTGGCAGCCGGCGAAGTGCTGAATGAACTGAGCAAGGGTGAAGGTTTTGATTTTAACGTAGAAGCCGCCGGCGTGCCGGCCCTGACCGTACCGGAAATGGTCAAGAGTCTGGCCATTAACGGTAAAATTGTGCAAATTGGCCGCGCCGCACAAGACGTGCCGCTATATCTGGAAACCTTCCAGGTTCGCCGTGGCCAATTTTACGGGGCGCAGGGCCACTCCGGCCACGAAACCTTCCCCAACGTCATCCGCATGGTGGCTGCCGGCCGCCTGGATTTAAGCCCCATCGTTACCTCTCGCTACGAGCTGGATCAAACTGTCGCTGCCATTGCCCGCTCCACCGAACGAAAAGACGGCAAGGTAATGGTCTTCCCCAATGGGTTGTTGAACGGCAACTAGCAGGTTGCAGGTTGCAGGTTGCAGGTTGCAATTAATTTTTTTGTGTCCTCCCGTTTGTGTTGCGTGTTTCGTATAAATAGCGAAACACGTAACACATTTTTTTAATAACTATGCGTAAATATAACCAAGGAGCGAAACTATTATGACAAATAACGTCCCCGAAGGTTGGCTGGCAACCAATCAAGTTGACCTGTTTTTTGAAGACGATGAAATTGGCCGGATGAAGAAAGAAATCTGGGAAGCCGGCGAAGATGATGTTGATAAAATGCTGGCCGGGTACGGCCTGCCGGCCCCGGTGCAGTGGAGCGACCCCCGCGTTTACCTGCAAATGATGCCGCGCAACAAACTGATTGAGCAGCGCCGCAAAAACGACATCGTTTTCCTGCCTATTGGCTGCACCGAAAACCACGGCATGCACCTGCCTTCTGCCACCGATACCCTCTTTGTCAGCCAGATTTTGGAAGGCGTGCGCCGCTTTGTGGATAAGCGGGACGGCGCGCCGCCGGCAATTTCGCTGCCGCCGCTTAATTTTGGAGCGCATCCCTACCACCACATGGGGATGCCCGGCACGGCCATTGTCCGCGAAGACATCGCCCGCGAAATGCTCATTGACGTGATGCTGGGGCTGTGGAACGACGGCTTCCGCAAAATTATTATGATCAACAACCATGGCCACCTGTGGATGCTGGAAGCAGCCATTCAACAGTTCCAGAAACGGTACCAACTGCCCGGTATTTTCCGGGTGCTCGACTGGCATCGCGGCGTGCGCGAATTCTTTCGCGAAAAGAAATTTGGCGGCGAATACGACTCAACTTTTGTACACGCTGCCGAAGCCGAAACCTCGCTGGCGCTCTACCTCTTCCCGGAAATGGTCGATATGGAATACGCCGTAAATACAGAGGGCGTGGGTTATCTCCCGGATGGCCACTTTGACAAATCGGTTGATCCCTATCGCCGCCCCAGCCGCTGGAGCGAAGGTGAAGGCCACTTTGCCATCGAAGTGTCTGCCACCCCTGAAGGTGTGGTTGGCCTGGCCGCCGAAGGTGAGGCCAAAAAGGCCAAAAAACCGCTGGCCGCCATTCTGCGCTACCTGACCATTTTGCACGACGACATCTTAAAAGCCTTCCCGGCCGGCACTGTACCCCCGGTAGAAGAAGTCACCCTTCGCACCGCCGCAGAGATGGAACCCTACCTGCGCGAACCACAAAGCGAGGGCTGGAAATCAGTCTACCAACTGCCGCGCATCGGGCAGAGCAATATTTATTAGCGCACCAATATTGATAGTCCCTCATTAGGTGTGGGGGTAAACCACACTATGTTCCACCCGCAAGTCGCAGGGGCGCAGGGTCGAAAGGACGACTATTCTGCACTCCTGCGACTTTGCGACTCTCTGCGACCTTGCTGCAAATTTCAGTAACAATTGTTGAACAGGAGCTATTCAAATGGGCGTAGATACTCTCGCCTCCCAGACAATAATCCGCCACGAATTAACACAAATTAACCCGAAAAAAGAATTATAATTAGTGAAATTCGTGGTAAAAATAGCCAACATCGCCCTTGGGAGCTGAGAAGAACTGCACCCTATTCAAATTCCACATCGAGGACATATTATGAACTTATCTATGGTATTATCCACACACGCCGCCCAATTTGAGGCGGTGGCTTTTAAGGGCAATTTTGAAGCTAACGTTGCCAAAATTGCCGGTTTCGGTTATCAGGGGGTGGAGCTAGCCATTCGGGACCCGAAGCTGGTTGATCTCACTGAATTAAAAACGGTAATTAAAAATAACAACCTGACCATGCCGGCCATTGGCACCGGCCAGGCCTGGGGCGAGGAACGGCTCTGTTTTACCAGCGACAACCCGGATGTGCGCCGGGCCGCCATCGAGCGCATAAAAAACCATATTCCGCTGGCGGCGCAATTTGAGGCAGTGGTGATTCTGGGGCTAATCCGGGGCATCACCCCCGCAGGCCAGTCGCACGCCCAATCGATGGAATATCTGGTAGAGGCGTTGCAGGAATGTTCGGCAGCGGCGGCCCCGCACGGGGTAAAATACGCCCTGGAACCGCTCAACCGGTACGAAACCGACCTCATTCACACCGTGGCCGACGGTCTGGATTTAATTGAACGGGTAGGGGCCGGCAACTTCGGCTTGCTGCTGGACACCTTCCACATGAACATCGAGGAGCCGGGCATTGAAGAGAGCATTCAAGTGTGCGGAGACCGTATTTTCCACTTCCACGTGGCCGATTCCAACCGCCGGCATCCCGGCGCGGGGCATCTCGATTTCCAAAACATTCTGGACACCCTGTTTAAGACCGGATACACCGGCTGGGTATCCGGCGAATTTATGCCTGCGCCCGATGCCAACACCGCTGCGCAGCGCTCAATTGCGTATTTGCGTGGATTGGGCAATTGGGACTAAAATAAAGAAAATTTAGTGAAACGTTTTAGTAAAACGTTTCACTGGCTACGACACAACTTCACCAACCACCTGCTGCCCATCTTCGATGACTGTGTTGCGCAAAATAACCGCGTCTTTAATGAGAACATCGGCTCCAATTTTTACGTTGCGCTCAATGTATACCCGGGGGCCAATAACGCAGCCCGGCCCAATGGTGGTGCCCTCTTCAATGCGCAGCGGGGTAATCAGGTGGGTGTGCTGGCCCACGCTCTGCGGGGCCAGTTGAGGCGTATCGCCACCGGTGGTCAGGTAATGGCGGTTCAGGGCCAGCAGGTCGGAGGCGTTGGTTAGTTGCAGCCGGCTTTCTGTCTGGACACCGGATACCTGGCCGTCGCGGTCAATTAACATCTGAATAGCATCCTGCAGCTCGTATTCACCCCGTGGCGAGGGACTAACTTCGGGCAGATAATCCAGCAGTTTGGTGGAAAAAATGTACAGGGGCAGGCTGGCAATATTCGACGGCGCTTCGCCGGGGGCCGGCTTTTCCACAATACGGCTGATGCAGCCGCCGGTTTGCAGCTCTACCACGCCGGTGCGCCCGGCAATGGAGGGCGCAATTTCCATCAGGCTGAGAGTGGCGCTGGAATTTTGGCTGTAGTGGGCGCTGATCATCTGCCCAATGTGTTTAGGCGGAATCAGATTATCGCAGGCCGACATAATAAATGTGCCGGTGATATGGGGAGCAGCCAGGGTAAGTGCATTGGCCATGCCCAGCCGTTCGGTTTGGATCACAAACCGGATATCGGCATCCAGCGTGGTCTGCTCGCGGAAATAGCGGCCCACTTCGCCGTCTTCGCGGCTGACCACCATAATAAACTCGCGAATTCCGTTTTGCGCCAGCCCTTCCATAACGCGCTCTACAATGGGTTTGCCCAAAATGGGCACCATCGCCTTGGTTCGATTAAGCGTGATGGGATTAAGCCGCGAACCTTTGCCCGCGGCCAAAATTACAGCTTGCATAAGTCTTACTCCTTGGGTGCGTTAGAACGTTGAAACGTTTTAATGTTTAAACGTTGAGAAGCCCGGCCCGGCCATCCGGTTGGCAAAAATGGATGCTGTAAATTTGGGCCTCCCGGGGATGCGCTGCCGGATAGTGGCGATGAATGGCCTCGGCGATGGTGCCCCGCCGGGTTGGGTCAACCAGGGCAATACAGCAGCCCCGGAAACCGGCTCCGCTGAAGCGGGTGCCGTACACGCCGGGCGTTTCGCGCAGAATTTCGTACAGGGTTTTAAGCTGCGGGCTGCCTGATTCGTAATATTTAATCGAGCTTTCGCCCGACTCGGTCACCAGTGCGCCCAGGTGTGTCAAGTCACCGGTTTGCCAGGCATCCACGCCGGCGGTCACGCGACGCATTTCGCCAAAATAGTGGACGGCCCGTTTGTGCAGATTATCGGGCAGGCGGTGCCCGTCAGCCTCAAAAATCTCAGGGGAAACGTGACGTAAACGCGGGTTGGAATCAACCGGCAGGCCGGCGTAATCAAGCAACTGACGGGTGGCCTCCTGACATTCGGCCACGCGACTGTTGTAATCGGTACCGACCAGCACATGGGTAACGCCGGAATAAACCACCAAAATTTCAAAGCTGTTTGGCTTGATTTTGGTGGGAACCTGGCCAATGTCAAACGTTTCGCAGTCAATCAGGGTCAAATGATTCTGCCGGCTGAAGAGAATAACCGATTGGTCGAGGATGCCGTTGTTCAGGCCAATGTATTCATTTTCGGTGTAGCGCACCATCGACACGTTGGTTTTGGGCAATACATCCAGCCGGTTGATGGCTTCCAGAGCCAGCAGGTAAGCAACCGTTACTGCCGCCGATGAGCTAAGCCCGCCAATAGGCATATTGCCGCCAACAATACCAACCAGGCCGTACTCAGGTTTGTACCGGCGTTGCAAGGCCAGCACCGCCCCACGGATATAGTTACCCCAATTGCCGGGATTGTAGGGCGGAACCTGATTTAGCTCGAAGGAAACGGGCGCTTCAAAATTTAAACTTTCAATGTAAATGCTGCCGTTTGTGGCCGGGGCAAAGGCCATCAGAATTGACTGGTCGATGGTCATGCCGGTGACATGCCCCAACTGGTGATCGATATGCGCGCCCAACGGGCAAATGCGGAGTGGCGCTTTTACCACCTGAATGGTGGCCGGGTCCACGTCGGGGAAAGCGCGTTTTAGCTGCGCTACCAGGTGATCAATTTGTTCAGTTTCCGGGCGGGCAAGTATCACCGGCGGGGCTGTGGATGTTGCGCTGGAAATCATTAAAACCTCACAAATATCTTGTTACAAAAAAACGCATTATAACGCCTTTTAGCGGCAATCACAAGCCAGACAGTAACTGAATTCAAAAAAGGATATCCTCGTAAATGCCAAAATTTTATACCCAACTGGATGACAAATTAAAGGCGTTTATTTCCGGGCAGAAGATGTTTTTTACAGCCACGGCTCCCAACAGCGGCCGCATCAACCTTTCTCCCAAGGGGATGGATAGCTTTCGCTGCCTGGATAATAAAACCGTGGCGTTCCTCAATTTGACCGGCAGTGGCAACGAAACTGCCGCGCACGTGGCGGAAAATGGCCGGATCACCATTATGTTTTGCAGCTATACCGAACAACCGCTTATTTTGCGCCTGTACGGGCAAGGGCGGGCGGTTCACCCCCGCAATGAAGCATGGGTAGCGCTGCACTCCCAATTCACGCCGCTGCCCGGAGCCAGGCAAATTATTGTGCTGGAAATCGATTCGATTCAGGCCTCGTGCGGCTTTGCCGTGCCGGTGTATGAATTTGTAGAAGATCGGGACTTGCTGCTTCGTGTTGCGGAAACCAAAGGCGAGGCAGGGCTTGAAGAGTACAAACGAAAAAACAACCAGGTCACAATTGACGGGGCACCCACAAAACTTTTTTTAGATCATGTATCAACGGAGATAGATAATGAACCTTGACGAACTAAAAAATATGTATGATTTTTCCGGCAAAACCGTGGCCATTACCGGCGGAGCCGGCATACTTGGCGGCGAAATTGCATGCGCGCTGGTAGGGCTTAACGCCAATGTGGCCATTATTGATCGCAGCCCGGAAATGGCTCAACGGCTAATTCACCGGTTTGATCCGGCCGGCGGCCGGGCAATTATTGTTTACGGCGATGTCTTGAATCCGGAAGTGATGCAAGAAACCGCCGACCGTGTTGTTGAAGAGTTTGGCCGCGTGGATTGCCTGATTAACGGGGCCGGCGGCAACAGCCCCAAAGCCACCACCGGCGCCGGCCACTCTTTTTTTGATCTGTCCCCCGAGGCCCTCCGTTTTGTGTTCGATTTGAATATTCTGGGCACCATTCTTCCCAGCCAAACCTTTGGTAAACTAATGGCCGGGCAGGATAACGGCAACATCCTGAATATCTCTTCAATGAATGCGTTTCGCCCGCTGACCCGTATTCCGGGATATTCGGCAGCCAAAGCCGGGGTGAGTAATTTTACCCAGTGGTTGGCGGTGCATATGGCTCAGGAATATTCGCACAATATCCGGGTTAACGCTATTGCTCCCGGCTTCTTCCTGACCGAGCAGAACCGCTTCCTGCTCACCAACCAGGAAAGCGGCAATCTGACCACCCGCGGCCAAACCATTATCGACCACACCCCTATGGGCCGTTTTGGCAATCCGGAAGATTTGTTGGGCGCGGTAATGTGGCTGCTCTCACCGGCATCGGCGTTTGTTACCGGCATAATCGTCCCGATTGATGGTGGGTTTTCCGCATTTAGCGGGGTATAAAAAAGGATTTAGGGGGCAGGGGCAGGAGTTAGGGGATTTAGGATTAATGGAGTCTTACTAACTCCTAACCCCTTTTAGTAGAAGGAGAAAAAATGATAGGCATTGGTTATGAAGACAGAAGTTTGACTGAAGCAGAAATTCGCCAATTGATGGCGCAGACATTCGCAGAGACAGATTTAAGCGGCAAACGGGTGCTAATCATTATCCCCGACAGCACCCGCACCGCCCCAATCCCGGAGATGTTCCGCCTCTTTTTTGAATATCTGGGTGAAAAAAGTGCAGCTCTGGATTATTTGATTGCGCTGGGCACGCACCAACCTATGAGCAAAGAGGCAATCAACACCCTCGTTGGCGTTACGCCCGAAGAGCGGGCCGGCAAGTACGCCGGGGTCAATATTTTTAACCATCGCTGGGATGATCCGGACACGTTTGTCTCGCTGGGGCAAATTACCGAAGATGAAATTGAAGAAATTACCGGCGGCTTGATGCGCCAGTCAGTGGATATCCGTTTAAACAAACTGGTGTTCAACTACGATCAACTGATTATTTGCGGCCCCACCTTTCCCCACGAGGTGGTGACCGGTCGCATCGCGCGCTCCACCTGCCCGAAT
>CAYWSS010000104.1:0-11596 GCA_964460505.1 uncultured Caldilineaceae bacterium
AAGCATGCGGGAATGACATCTCAAAAGTTCCGTTCTCATTCTGTTTTCAGTATAGCATTTACCTAACCCTTAAATCCCAACCCCTTTATTTTAACCAGGGAGCCGGGCAATGGAAGATAAAAAATTATCAAAAAAATTATCGGTATTGGCGCTGATTATCACCGGCCTGTTACTGACAGGTTGTATTAATGCTCAAACAAACATTGCCCTGTACGGCAACGAGCAGTGGAGCGGCGTGCAAGCCATTCAGATTTCTGCCGAGTTTGTGGAAATGATGGAACAGGGCGACTCTGTAAGCACCGACGGCAACGTGACCACAACCACATCGGTGGACACGGAAGGCATCGACGAGTGGCTGGAGCAAGCTCGGCAAGCAGCCGAACGGGGCGATGTAAACGCCTCATTTAACGAATATAAAGGAGATGACGGCTCGCTTAACTACGTTATGCAGGCCGGCGGACAAAATTACGATTTGCTCAACGAAGTTTATTTTCAGGGCGAGGCCGATATTTCCGTAGCCGAAGGGGGCGGACAACGCACAGTTACCATTAATTACGTGTTTTCCGACCCCTCGGCGGACCCAAACACGCAACAGCAGCAGTTGACCCCGGAAGAACAGGAAATGCAGTCGCAGATGTTACAGACCTTTGGGATGGGCATCTCTTTTCGCATTTCCGGCGGCAAAATTATCAGCAGCAATGCCACCCGTGTTGAAGGCAACACCGCTATCTGGGATGCTCCGGGCGAAATTCAGGTCACGCTCACCGAAGCCGCCACCCTTGACCCTGCCACTCTGGAACTGGTTGCCCCTTCGGCAGACTCAGCCTTTTCCCCGCAGATTTTTGAACAGATGATGGCCGGCTTGACGGAGGATATGACCCAAGGGATGGACCCCGTGGATATGATTTCGGCGCTGGAAGAAAACCAGGCTACAGATGAATCCCGGAGCACGACAACAAGCGAAACAACGGCTCAGGGAGACACCGCTACAGAAACTACTGCTGCCAAAACGCCCACTGAGGGCAGTGAACCGCAAACTGAGACATCCGCCGAGCCGCCGGCCACCACCTCTGAAACTTTAGATGCAGGTAATGCAGCAGCACAAGCTGATGAAGCCACCACCCAATCAGAAAACGAAGCTGCTGCCACCCCCGCAGAAGATGACACAGGTCTCCCGCAATCGGGGGGGGTGTTGTCCACTTTCACGTCAGTAACAAAACTTGCGTTCGGCGGACTGGTGCTGGCGGTACTCGGCGGCGCTGCATGGGTTAATATGCGACGAAAAATTTGCTGCCCACGTTGTTAAAACCAAAAATCTTCGAGAGGGTGTGGTTGTATCAAATCACAGATTGAACAGACCCCACCCTCTCTTTACGCCCGGTTATAAATGAACTTTTTAAACTTAAAAACAAATCCCAAACCTGTTGTTCTGTTGGTGTCATTTTTGGCGCTTGTTTCAGTAGCGTGCAATCTAACACCATTGGCAAATGTAGGCCAGTCTTCCCCTTCCCCAACTTCGGCGCCATCCAGCCCCACCGCGCCGCCTGTTGAAGTCAGCGCAAATGAGGAAACAGCGGTACCGGCTGCCACCGCAACCGCGTTGCCGCCTACCCAAAACCCCGTGGCTCCACCAACCCCAACAATTGTCCCGGCCATTCCAACCCCCAATGTCAATTGGGGTGACTTATCGCCGTACCGGCAAGCCATGCGCCCCGAATTCAAAACCGATGTTGATGACGTGGCCGAACGCGGCGCCAGTCGCTATTTCATTGAGATTGTGGCTGACCCCAACAGTTTTGAAGGCAATCAAGGCGTACAGTTAAGCGGGGCAGAGCGTGTTCGCTACACGAATACCGAAGCTGCGCCGCTGTCCGAAATCTACTTTCGACTCTACCCCAATTTGCCCGGCTACGGGGGTGTAATGCAAGTAGACACCGTAGTGGTTAATAACCAAATTGTGGAACCTGCCCTCGAAGCCGAAGATTCTGCCCTGCGGGTACCGCTGGATTCACTGCTTGGACCGGGCCGCAGCGTGGACATCACTTTGTTCTTTGAGGCTGCGGTTCCGGTAAAGCCCAGACACGGATATAAAATATTCAGCCACACCAACAATACCACCGCTCTGGCTAACTTTTATCCGGCCATTGCCCTGTTTGACAAACAGGGTTGGCATCTGGAAATTCCGCCACTGTACGGGGATGCCACTTTTCTGGACGTTTCATTATATCAGGTGCAGTTGACCGTACCGGAACCGTTGGTTGTAGCTGCATCCGGCAGCCGGTTAGACAGCACCCCAAACGGTGACGGAACAAAAACAGTGGCGCTGGCATCAGGCCCAATGCGTGATTTTTATGTAGTGATGCGCCCGGATTATCAGGTGGCCAGCCAGGAAATTGATGGCATCACCGTAAACAGTTTCTACCCGCCACCCCTGATTGATGGAGGGCAAAAGGCGCTGGAATACGCGGTTGACGCGCTGCGGATATTCAACGAGCGCTTCGGCCCGTACCCGTACGCAGAATTTGATGTGGCCGCCACCCCGACCAACGCCGGCGGCATTGAATATCCGGGCATTGTGGTGGCGGCTACCAATGTTTACCGGAGCAAGGGAGATTTCTTTCAGCACGTTATCGGGCACGAAGTGGCGCACCAATGGTGGTACGGTTTGGGTGGCAACAACCAAATCACAGAACCCTGGCTGGACGAGGCGCTGACCAATTACAGCGCCGCTGTTTATTGGGAGGAAGCTGAAGGCCGGCAAAAAGCAAATTCTATCATTAAGAATTATTTTTTTGGCCCTTATGAGTTGGCAAAATCTCAAAACCGGGATATGGACGTTGTGGGGCCTGTAGCCAAATATTCAGAGGGAGAGTACGGTTCGTTTGTGTATGGAAAAGGGCCAATTTTTTTCCACATGCTCCGCTCAGAAGTAGGAGACGACACCTATTTTGAAATTATGCAAACCTACGTTGACCGGTATAAATATCAAACCGTAACCGCGACAGAACTGCTCGATACCATTGAAGCTGTTTCCGGCAGAGATATTCAACCGCTGGTGGAAACGTGGCTTCAAAGCAATTAGAGGGCCCAAAAGATTAAGTTCAATCTACTTGCAAGCTATGATATAATCGTTAATGGATGGTCTTAAACAAGTACCTTCAACAAGCTCTCGACAACTCGATATTAGTGATGGTACAATCAGATAAGCAATTGAAATAGTGGTTATGAGGGATACCGGAAAATGGCCAGTTCATCATCAGGGCTAAGGCGTGTAAAAAGAACCGATACTCAAAAAATGACCCGGCTCAAGCGAGAGGAATCGTCGGATGCGCTGGAAACAGCAGCGCCGCCTGCTCCTGCGACGCCGAAAGAAGGTATCTTTTTCCCGCTGGAAAAAGAACCCGTCGACACGCCCATTCAACGCGGCTTTATTAGCGAGAGCCGGGCGGAACGGATGCGGTTGCAACTTTGGCTGGCAGATAATCTGCGCAAATCTATTGCGCCAAACATTCCGTTGGATTTACCTCTGGAACGCACCCCGGAGCGGGAGCAAACCATCCGGCAGCGTTTTCAGCAAGCCTTGCAAAAAGCAAATATCAAAACCCCAACCGATGTTTCACCCCCACAATTTTTTAATTTTGTCTGTGATGAAATTTTTGGCTTTGGCCCGTTAGAGCCGCTATTGCGCTCCGACCAAATTTCAGAAGTTATGGTTAACGGCCCCTACATTATTTTTATTGAACAAAAAGGGCGGCTGGCCGAAAGTGGCCACAAATTTCTGGACGACGACCACGTAGAACGCATTATCAAACGTATTGTCAAGCCCCTGGGCCGGCTGGCCGATGCCGACCACCCGCTGGTTGATGCGCGTCTGCCGGACGGCTCCCGGGTAAACGCCGTTATGCGTCCGGTGGCGCTGGATGGCCCAAACATCACCATCCGCAAATTTTCAAAGGATAAACTGGTCATTGACGATTTGATCAATTTTGGGTCGCTGACGCCAATGATGGCCAGGTTTCTGGAAGCTTGTGTGGTGTCCCGGCTTAACATTGTGGTTTCCGGTGGAACCGGCTCCGGCAAAACAACCCTAATCAATATTTTGTCCGGTTTTATTCCGGACCACGAACGAACGGTAACTATTGAAGATGCCGCCGAACTGCAATTTAAGCAGAGAAACGTGATTAGGCTTGAAACCAAAAAACCCACCCCGGAAAGTCCCGGCATAGTCACCACTCGGGATTGTGTAATTAATGCCCTCAGAATGCGCCCCGAACGGATTGTAGTGGGCGAATGTCGCGGCGGGGAAACGCTGGATATGCTTCAGGCCATGAATACCGGCCACGACGGCAGTATGACCACCGTCCACTCCAACGATCCGCGCTCCTGTTTTGATCGGCTGGAATCGCTGGTGTTGATGGCCGGGGTGGATTTTCCCATTCACGTGGTGCGCAAACAAATTGCATCTTCGGTAGATTTAATTGTGCAGGCCTCCCGCCTGCGAGACGGTTCCAGAAAAATCACCCACATTACTGAAATTCAGGGCGTGGAAGGTGAAAATGCCATTCTGCAAAATCTGTTCACCTTTACCGACCGCGGCGATGACCAGGACGGCAAAATTATTGGCGAACATGAGCCGGGGGGTATTCGCCCCAAAGGCGAAGCGCGTTTGCGGCAAAACGGCTTTAACTTTCCGGCCTCTATGTTTATGAAAAGCAGCACATTTTAGAGGTGAGACAAATTTATGGTGCTTGATACTCCCCGTATTAATTCCCGCCTGGAATTACTGTACCTGGTAACCAGCGAATTTAACGCGGGCCTGGATATTAATGAAGTGCTGTTTAACGTGCTAACGGCTACAGTTGCCTCAGTTGGAGCATCTGACGCCAGTCTATTTTTAATTGACCAGTACGGGGCGCTGGAAAACAACCTGATTCTCGGCAGGTTTAAAAAACAAATTTATCCTCCTGAAACCCTGCAACGCATCTTTTCAGAGGGATTGGTTGAATGGGTGTGGCGCCAGAAAAAAGGCGTAATTGTGGCCGATACCCGCACCGCCGGCCGCTGGTACAAAGATGATATTACCCCCGAAATTCAGCGCGCCATCAGCGCCGTATCCGTGCCCATTCAAAAATCACCGGACCCGCCGCTGGGGGTATTGACCATTACCACAGACAAACCCGATTTTTTTGATGAGAGCGACCTGGCCATGTTAACCATTGTTGCCGACCAGGCTGCCTTTGCTTTTACCAACGCCCGCCTCTTTAAAGCCGAACAGCATCGACGTCGCATTGCCGACACCCTCAGTTCGATAGCCTACACCATTAATTCCACCCTTAATCTTACCGAGGTCCTGGATTTAATTCTGGAACATCTGTCTCTGGTGGTTGAATATGACAGCAGTTCTGTGCTGCTACACGAAGAGGAGAGTGGTTCTCTGGCCGTACACGCCGCCCGCGGTTTTGAGGACATGGACGATGCGTTAAACGTACGGTTACCGTTTGACGAAAACATCCCCAATTATCAAGCCATCATTCAGAAAAAGCCCGTAGTTATTGGTGATGTTGACGCAGAACCCAACTGGATTAAAAGCTCTTCTTCAGAACGGGTCAAAAGCTGGATTGGGGTGCCGCTGGTGACCAGAAATCAGGTTGTTGGTATTTTGACGGTGGACAGCTACCAGCCCAATAAATATTCTGAAGAAAACATTGAAGTGGTGGCCGCTTTTGCAAACCAGGCCGCCACGGCCGTGGCCAACGCGCAGGCTGTTTCCCGGCTGCAAAAGGCCGAGGCCAGCTATTCTGCCCTGTTTGAAGACAGTACCGACATGATTGTCATCACCGATTATAACGGTATCATCCGCAACGTAAATCGAAAAGCCTGCCAAATATTGCGCCGCCCCAAAGACGCAGTAATCGACCTCAATATCAGTTTTTTTGCGCCTCAGCTCAAAGATTTCCTGAGTGAGCACATAAAATTACTGCAGGTTTGGCGCGAAACTTCTGTTGAAGTAGAAATTACCGACGCCTATCGGCAAAAAATCCCGCTGGAAATCAGGGTGCGGCATATTCAATTTGGCGACAAGGAACGCGTTGAATGGGTCGGTCGAGACATCTCCAAACGCAAAGAAACTGAACGCATGCGGCAAGACCTGGTTAATATGCTGGTTCACGATTTGCGCGGCCCGTTAGGAAACCTGATTAATACCATCGATTTGTTAACGATGATGGTTGACACCAACGCCAACCGCAAAAATATGAAACGATTTCTGGAGATGGGCAAACGTACCGGCAGAATGCTGACCGATTTGGTAGACTCAATGCTGGATGTAAGCCGGCTAGAGCAGGGACAGGTTCCGCTTCAATGTAGTATGACCTCTCTGGCATCATTGTTGAAAGAGGTGGAAGAACAGGTTGTTCCTCAAGCCACTGCCAAGCGCACCGAAATCACCATTGGCGCCCCCCCCCCGGAGTTACACCAATTCTGGTTGGATAACAGCCTTCTCCGCCGTGTATTGACCAACCTGGTGGGCAATGCTATAAAATATTCTCCCAATCATGCCCAGGTATCACTTTCCACCACAATAGAAGATAATTGCCTGCATTTTACCGTAAAGGATAACGGCCCAGGTATTGACCCGGCAAACCACACCCGCATTTTTAACAAATTTTCCAGAATCGACTACTCAACCAATGGACCGGCCGGCGTAGGGCTGGGATTAGCCTTTTGCAAACTGGCGGTTGAAGCCCACCATGGGTCAATTTGGGTAAACAGTGACGGCACCTCCGGACAGGGCAGCACATTCCACGTTTGTATCCCAATTATTTTGGAGCCAACTTAAGCTGAACGAGCCAGACACTGCGCGAAAAAGGGTAAACCACAGAGACACAGGCGCAAAACGCACGGAGTTTTTAATTTTTATCCTCGGTGTTCTCCGCGCCCCTGCGGTAAATTTCCTTGCTCAATGGGCTAAAAATCAATTGATAAGTTTCAGGCCAATAAAAATTAATTCATTTTCGCTTGAATTCTGCAAGCTCCTCGTATAAAATGTTCGTAGTCAGATACGCAGCGCGATGGACCTTTGGTCGTCTAACGCCACTCCGCTTTCGCTTCGAGGCTGACTACGAGCGGGTAATATCTCCTATTATACCTGGCGAACATCCAAAGACCCCACCAGATTATTTGCACTAAAAAACCATCCTTTGTTGAGCATTAACATAACAGGCAACTTAAAAAACGCCACCCCCGTGCGGTACGTGTGCGGCAAGATTTTTATTTGGGAACTATTGGCGAGATTACTATGAAAAATCATAACGAAAAACTTAAATCGGCCGTATTAGAATCGGCGTGGCAGCGTTACGCGGAGTTTGACCTTAACGCCAAACTGGCCACAAAGCAACATAAATATCTGCGGGAAATTGCGCTGGGTTTAGCCATGGCCGCCGTAATATTTGCAGTATTTACCGGCAGTTATGACATTTCGTTGTATATTCCGGTTTTTCTGCGCTCTCTTTTCAATATGGCGCTCATTCTCATTCTCATTGTAAATTTCATAATATTGGTTCTGTCGATTATGTCTCAACAACAAGAAAACGGAACTGAATTACGGGCCGCCACCGAAGAAATCAAAAAAGAAATTTATCTCTACCGAACCGTATTGCAGTGGCACGATGAATGTGACCAATGGCTTAACGAGCGGCTAACCTCCATTCAACGCCACATTGCCGAAGGATTGGGCAGCGAACTTACCCTAAAAGCGTACAACGGGTCGCTGCCCCCGGATTACGACCCGGAAAACCCCTTGAGTGACCCCGGTTTCAGCCGGATGTTACCCGACGATTACCTGCATTATCGCCTTGAAAATCAATTGCACTTTTACGACAAGGAGCTGGTCGAACCCCAAAAAACGCGCATGTTCCTGCAAATTGGACTGTTGGTAACGGGGGGCCTGAGTTTGCTGCTGGCTTTTATTGGCGGCGAATTTAATGCATGGGTAGCGGTAACTGTCTTTGCCGCAGCCGCCATGATAAGCTGGCTGGAACCTCGCCAGCTTGATATTACTATTAACAGTTACAACCAGCTCATTTTGGGTTTAAACATTATTCGAGACCATTGGAAAAGTTTGGCCAGAGAAGATCAAACCAGCAAAGAATTTTTTGGGCTGGTGGTGGCCACAGAAAAAGTAATCTGGAGCCACTACAACAAGCGCACCAGCGATATGTGGCGGGCCATCGACGATTTTAAGGGTAACCAAAACGATGCGCTGGACGAAATTCTCATGCTGCCCGCCTTTACCACACTCACAAAAGACAGAGGGCCGGAGCAACATAATGCACCAGAACCGGATATCATCACTTCGGAAACCATTTCTGTTGGGGAAAATGGAACCGAAGAAAAACACAAATTAAAGGAATCCGCGCTTGCCCTGGTAGACCAACCAGAAACAAACGGCCACAAATACGATTCTCAAAAGAGTTTGCCTCACGCATTTGTGGTGATGCCCTTTGGCCGAAAACAGGATGGCGACGGCCGCTGGCTGGACTTTGACAGCATCTACCACGACCTCATCAAACCGGCCCTGGAAGCCGCCGGTTTCGAATCGTTCAGGGCCGATGAAGAAAGCGTCAGCGGCGATATTCTGACAGACATGTTTCAGGAGTTGCTGCTGGCAGACCTGGTTATAGCCGACCTGAGCATTGATAACGCCAACGTTTTCTACGAATTGGGGGTGCGGCACGCCATCCGCAAACGGGGTGTGGTTCATATTCAGTCGGGGCGGGCCTACATGCCGTTTGATATTTTTAACGTGCGTACCATTCCCTATCAAACCGATAAAAATGGCCGGCCCGACCCGGCCCACCTGGAAAAAAATAAACAAACTATCACCAAAATTACCCGCGAAACGTGGGCCTCGGATGCGGACCGGGTGCACAGCCCCATATTTAACCTGCTGGATGGGCTGCCGGAGCCTAACCGCAAAGCGTTGCGCACCCCGCTGGCTACCGGCTTTTGGCGCGAATACAACGAATGGAAAGAGCGCGTGGCCATTGCCCAGCGCCAAAAACGCATCGGCGATGTCCTGTTGTTAACCGAAGAAATAAGCAATCCGCTTATCAAAGAAGAAGCTATTTCGGATGCCGGCCAGGCACTACAGGGGCTGGGACGCTCCGAATTGGCGCTGCAACAGTACCGGTATGGGCTGGAAATCAACCCCGGAAACACCACATTTCAGCGGCAGGAAGCCTACCATTTAAATCGAATTGGCCGCACCGATGAAGCGATTGTAAAATTGGAACGGCTGCTCAAAGATAACCCCAACGACACTGAAGCCAGCTCCTACCTGGGACGCATTTACAAGCAAATGTGGATGGAAACCTGGGAGCATATCGACGACAAAAAGAAACGCTTGCAGGAAGCGTTTGCTGCCTTCCACTGGCTGGTACAATCCGTAAACATATACCTGTACGGATACCGCATCAACCAAAACGATTATTATCCGGGCATCAATGCCCTCACCGGCTCCCTGCTGATAGATTACCTGGCCACAAAATATAAGGTTGAAGACGACCCCGATATTGAGGCCATTCGGGAGAATTTGCCCAAACTTAAAGGGGCCATCCATTTTGCCCTGGAAAGTGCCACCCACGGTAACAACTCGGATTACTGGGCGCTGGCATCGCTGGCAGAGTTAGAAGCAAATATTGCCGAAGACCCCCAACGGGTAACGCGGGCTTACAAAAAGGCCTTAACCGCTGCCCGAAAAAACAGTTACAGCTTAAAAACATCCCTGTATCAGTTGGAGTTGCTGCAATCGCTGGGTTTCAGGCCGGAATTTGTGGCCGCCGGCATCAACGTTTTGCAAGACGAAATAGACCGCATCAAACACACGGAGGAGGGCGAAGATACCGGCAGCGCTCAAACGCCACCGCAAGTATTCTTGTTTGCCGGCCACCCGCTGGACCGGCCACAGCAGGCAAAGGCCCGTTTTCCGGAGGCCATGGAAAAAGAAGTGCGTGAAAAAATCTGCGAGGCGCTGGACAATTCCAAGGCCGATTCAAATGACCTGGCCATTGCGCCGGGTGCCGCTGCCGGCGGCGACATTATCTTTATCGAGTCCTGTCTGGAACGCAGTATGAAAGTAGAAATTCATCTGCCGTTTGATGAAGCCCGCTACATTAAGAACGCCATCAGCTACGCCGGCGACAAATGGGTTGAACGTTTTTACGCCCTGCGCAACAATCCTGATGTTGTTATTCACCAACAAACCGACCATCTGGGCGCGGTAAAAACAGGCGACAATATCTTTGCCCGTAACGAACGGTGGGCTCTTTACACCGCCCTGGTTTACGGCATCGACCACACCCGCCTGCTTGTATTATGGGATGGACAGGTTGGCGGCACCCCCGGTGGCCCCGACAGCATGATTGAGCAAGTGCGGCATCTTGGCGGCATTGCCGAACATTTGAACACCACCAAGTTTGATTATTGGAAAGCCGGCGGAAAAGTAAGCAAAGCCCTGGATATTTTGGCGCAGGGCATTTAAAACCGGTTTATTTTTCTTCTCTTAAACTTCCCTCACAGACAAAATTATCTTATAATGCGGTGAAGAATCAGGAGTTGCGAGTCAGGAATTAGACTGCACTTTCCCGTTCCTAACTCAAAACACCTACCCCCTGATTCATGTCCCCCAGTCTTTGAGAAACGAGGTAATAACCATGCCCAAAATTAAAGCATATCACCGCCCCAAAACCATTGAAGAAGCCTTGCAGTTGATTTCACGCCCCGATGTGAATACAGCAGTAATTGGCGGCGGCACCCACCTTGTGCCCCGAATGAGCGAATTGGTGGATGAAGTGGTTGACCTGCAAGCCGTGGGATTGGCCGGCATCAACTACACCGGCCGGGGTGTAACTCTTGGCGCAGCCGTCACCCTGCAAGAAATTGTAGATGATGACCGCGCCCCGGCCCTGCTCCGTAACTCTGCCCGCCGCGAGGGGCCTAACACCGTCCGCCACGCGGCCACCCTTGGCGGCGTGGTGGCCGCCCCCAACCGCGAAAGTGAGCTGCTGGCCGCGCTGCTCGTGTTCGATGCCCAGGTTACGGTACAGAATGGCAATGGCACCAAAACTATTCCGCTGGACACCTGCCTGCGAGATGTCCCCGCCGCGCTGGGCGGCGGATTGATTACGGCAGTATCGTTGTCTACCATGGGGAAAACGGCAAGCGACCGCGTAGCCCGCACCCCCGCCGACCGCCCCATTGTGGCGGCGCTGGCCCGCAAAGGCAACGACGGTAAGGTTCGGTTAGCCCTGTGCGGTGTGGCCAACGTCCCTGTTTTGGTTGACCCCGCCAATGTCAAAGCCACCGTCAATCCTCCCGGAGATTTTAAAGGTTCCACCGAATACCGGCGTCAAATGGCGGCGACGCTGACCAAACGTGTCGTTGGCAATCTGGCTTAGAAACGGATTTGAATCCGGAACAATTGACGCGCTGTGGCCGGTCTCCGACCGAACCACCATCGGGCGCGGTCAGGAGACCGGCCACAGCTTTGCCCCGGGTTATACAATATGAGAAGATACTTATTTGCCCCATCCTGCGC
>CAYWSS010000105.1:0-11554 GCA_964460505.1 uncultured Caldilineaceae bacterium
CCAACCGGGTCACCCAAGCAGGCGCGGTCAGGAGACCGGCCACAGCGTGATTCTGGCGGGTTCACTGAACTTGTACAACCAGACCAGGATGTCTCGTTCCCACGCAGAGTGTGGGAATGATGTAGAACCGCCTGGTATGCACGCAAAGTGCCACGCTGAAGCGTGGGAACGAGACAATCGGAAGAAAAAAACCCCGCAAGGTCTCAAGACCTTGCGGGGCTGTGTATTTGTGAAGGACGGGGATTAGTCCGTGGTCCGGTCGTCTGCGGTCTGGTGGATGATGGCGGATTCTTCCTCGCGGGCGGAGATTAATTTGTTGAGAGCGCTCATGTAGGCCCGGGCGCTGGCGACGATGATGTCGGTGCTGGCGCCGTGGCCGCTAAAGGTGCGGGCTACCTGTACGCCGGTCTGGGGGTGGGTGCTGTATTCGCTTTCGCCGTTTTTGGGCTGAATGCGAATGGTCACCTCGCCAATGGCATCAATGCCGCCGGTTACGGCCTGCACCACAAATTCGGTCAGCACGTTGGGCACTTCCACAATGCGGTTGATGGCTTTGTACACAGCATCAACAGGGCCGGTGCCAATGGCCGCATCTTCCAGAACATTGCCCTCCTCGTCGGTCAGGCTGACCGTGGCCGTCGATTTTACGTTGTCGCCGGCGGTCACGTGGATATTGTTCAGCTTCCAGATTTCTTTGGGCTGGTAAAATTCGTCGGTGATAATGGCCTCGATATCGGCATCGGTCACCACCTTCTTTTTGTCGGCAATGCGCTTAAAGCGGTCAAAGGCCTGCTCCAGATCATCCTTGCTCATATCGCCGTAGCCCATATCTTCCAGCCGCTTGCGGAAAGCGTGCCGCCCGGAGTGCTTGCCCAGCACCAGCGAACTGGCCCCCAGGCCAACCGTTTCGGGGCGCATAATTTCGTAGGTGGTGTGGTGCTTGAGCATGCCATCCTGATGAATACCGGCTTCGTGGGCAAAGGCATTGGCCCCCACAATGGCCTTGTTCGGCTGGATGGGCATGCCGGTGTAGGCGCTGACCATGCGGCTGGTGCGGGTAATCTGGGTGGTGTCGATGTTGGATTCAATGTTGAAATTGTTGGGCCGGGTGTGAATGGCCATCACCACCTCTTCCAGGCTGGTGTTGCCGGCCCGTTCGCCGATGCCGTTGAGCGTCACTTCTATCTGGCGGGCGCCGTTGTTGACCCCGGCCAGGGTATTGGCCGTGGCCAGCCCCAGATCGTTGTGACAGTGGGTAGACCAGATGGCCTTTTCTGCGCCGGGCGTATTTTCGATGAGATATTTCATCAAACCGCCAAACTCTTCCGGCGTGGTGTAACCCACCGTATCAGGGATGTTGAGGGTGGTTGCCCCGGCTTTGATGGCTTCGCCCAGCACCACGGTTAAAAATTCGGGGTCGCTGCGCCCGGCATCCTCCGGCGAAAACTCAACATCGTCACATTTGCTTTTGGCGTAGGTGACGGATTTGATGACCTGGTCGATGCACTCTTCCCGGTCGATTTTTAATTTGTATTTCAGGTGAATATCGCTGGTGGCCAAAAAGGTGTGGATTCGATGGCGCGGCGCAACTTTTACCGCATCATAAGCGCGGTCAATGTCCTTCTCGTTGGCGCGGGCCAGGCCGGCAATGACCATTGGCTTGCCGGTTACGCGCCCTTCGGTCAGGGGGCCAACTTCTTCGGCAATGCGCCGCACGGCCTCAAAATCGCCGGGGGAGGCGATGGGGAAGCCGGCCTCGCACACATCCACGCCCAGGCGAGACAGTTGCCGGGCAATTTCCAGCTTCTCTTCAATGTTCAGCGTTGCTCCCGGCGACTGTTCGCCATCGCGCAGGGTGGTGTCAAAAACAATCAGTTTATCTTTTGCGGCTTTAGTTTTTACAGGGCCATCTACATCGGTACTCATCAGGTTAGTTCTCCCTCATTTTTTATCGAGGGTTGATGACCGGCGCTTGCAGGTTACAGGTAGCACGAAGCACTTCTGTGGCTTTGCAACCTGCAACCTGCAACTTGTCACTTGTAACCTGCACGAGCCGGTTATCAACCCGTAGTTATTTTATTTGTTTGGGTATAAAAGAATAATTTTGGAAATTGTGTTACGTTGCTAAGGTCACTAAGGTCAGATAAAGCATCATCCGGCACCGGCAATCACCTCCTTGAAATCAATTAACAATTAAAAATTAGCAATGATCAATTAGAAACAAACTTTGTTAATTGTTCATTGTTAATTGACAATTGTTTATTGTCGGCGGTACGGGCGGTTAACAGGCACGGGCACAGGTTGTGTGGCCGGTTTGGCCTGATTAAGCCACTCGTCCAACGCTTGCCCCAACTTTTCTAACACCTGCCGGATTTTTTCTTGAACTTCAGATGCTTTATTTTTGTCTGCCATTAATGCACCTTGGCGGAAGATTTTGGAGAACTTCACGCTAATACTGATAGGTTATACGCTATCTGTTAGAAAATCCTTAATAAACGGCTGATGTTATTAATTTCGGCTGTTTTTTTGACTACTTTAGCCAAATGTTGGGTATTTTTGGAAAGTTGCCCGGCAAGACCGGCAGCCCTGCCAGGCAACGATAATTAATAAGCTTCCAAATTAATGATGGTACAATATTGCGTACTACGTATTGCGTATTATTTCCTGCACTACAGATTACGCAATACGCAGTACGACGCAGTTACGCCCCCATCACAGAAATATCTACCGAGGGACGCAGCTTGGCGCAGACGGCGAGCACCTGGTGAATTTCGTTGTTGACAAAGCTGTCGAACAGAGCCTCATCTACCTGGTTGCCCTCATCAAACGCGGTTAAAGCTTGTTGCTGAATGTTATAGTCGAAGCGCGGCGCCCATTTTCTGGAACCCAGGCGAGCAGTGGTGGAGCAGTTATCCACCATGTAGGCCACGCCTTTAAAATCCATGTACGGGTTGAGCGAATCAACCGCTTCGATGATTGATTCGTTGGCAATTTCAGAGAAGGGGTGTCCCATCTCGGCCAGCAGGTCGCTTTGGGCCATCATGGTGGCAATGTAGACGCCGGCAGTTACCGGATTGATGGGAATATTTTCCGGGTTGCGGTTGGCGCGGACGGTTTCGCCAATTTGCCACATTTCCGTCCCGTCGATTTTGCCCATCGGGTACCGGTCAAACCGTTCATTGGCCGCAATAACGCTGCGGATTTCGTTGCCCGAGGCTACTTCGAAGTAGATTTCCATCAAAATTTCAAAGGCCGGATGGTAGGCCGCCGAGTAGGCCAGCCGGAACGTTTCCTGATCCTTTTCGTTCAGCGACTCGTACACGGCCATTATGCCTTCTTTGGAAATTTTCTTGCTGATTGGGCCTGTAACCGACTCAACGGAGTTGGTGAAGGCATCTTCTTTGGAATAGCCGTGGCGCAGGAACCAAAGGTAGAGGCTTTCCACAATACCGTGTACGGCCCCCAGCAAAATACCCCGCTCGCCAAAGATGTCAGACTTGTATTCTGATTCCAGGGTGGTCATGAACGTAAAGGGCGAACCCAGCCCCACCGACCAGCCCAGAGCGTAATTGGTGGCTTTGCCGTTAACATCCTGTTCAACGCCAAAGCTGGCGTTAATGCCGGCCCCGTTTACCTCGCGCCCCTGCTCGTACAGGCGGCGGACCGACGGCCCCATCCCTTTGGGGCAAACGGCAATCACGTTTATGTTGTCCGGGAAAGATTGGCCGATGCTTTGCAGGTAGCCCAGCAGGAAGCCGTGCGACAAACCCAACGTTGCGCCGGGGCGAATGGCGGCAAAAATCTTTTCGTAATTTTGGGCCTGAGCCCCATCGGCAATGAGCAGCAGCGTCATATCAGATTCGGCGATCACCTCGTACATTTCGCCCAGCGCGCCGCTTTCGCGGGTAAAACCCACTGCCTCGGCTTTGGGGATGGATGACGACCCTTCTCTGAGGCCAACCTTTACTTTGATGCCGGTGCCTTCCAGCGAGTCACGCAGGTTTTGGGCCTGGGCCGGCCCCTGTGATGACCAGCCGATGACACCAATCTGTTTGATACCGTCGAAGGCTTGGGGCAATAAGGGAAAGAGGTGCCGCCCTCCCCGAACAATATATTCTTCTGTGTCGCCAAGGACAATTTTTTCTTTCTCAAATACGTTTGTTTGAAAATCCAGAGTCATTCCGTTTACTTCTCCTTTTGCTATGTTATGAAGTAAGGACCAGGGAGTAGGAAGTAAGGGTTTTTCCTCCCTTTACTCCCGTAAAGCATTGATTATCGCACAGTTAGCAAAAAATGCCTAATGCTTCCCGTTGGTGGCCGCTTTTGCAGTTCCGTTGGTTCTGGGGCGAACGACGCCACGGGTCATGGCGATTTTACCGGTGCGCATAATTTCCAGAATACCGTACGGATCAAGTACCTCAATGAGCGATTCAATCTTGGTTGATTCGCCGGTTACTTCCACAACCAACGTGTCGGTGGCGACATCAACAATGCGGGCCCGATACATTTCGGCCACATCCATAATCTGGCCGCGTTGGGAGGCATCGGCTTGCACTTTTACCAGCGCCGTTTCGCGGATAACGGCGGGGGTATCGGTTACGTCCTCTACGTCAATCACGTTGATAAGCTTGAGTAAATTATGCCGGATAACGTTACGGCGCAACTTCTCTTCTTCATCGGTAACAATGGTCATGCGGCTCACGCCGGGCACTTCGCTGTGGCCTACAGCCAGGCTTTCAATGTTAAAATTGCGGCGACGGAACAGGCTGGCAACCCGGTTCAGCACCCCGGGCTTGTCTTCTACTTTGGCAATTAATGTTTGTTTCACAATTTAGCTCCTCTGAAAATGACCCCTTCCCCCCCCCTCCCCCGATGTCGGGGGAGGGGTGGGGCGGGGGTAGATAATTTACTCGTCGTACACTTCTATGTCAGAAAATTGGTTGTAGGGCCGGCGGATCATGGCGTCAAGGTCCGCGCCGGCGGGCACCATCGGGTAAACCATGTCGTGGTTTTCCACCACAAATTCAATCAAGACCGGGCCGTTGTGTTCGCTGGCCTTTTTCATGGTGGGTTCGATGTCTTCCATTTTCTCAACCTTGTAGCCCGGCAGGCGATAGGCCTCCGCCAGTTTTACATAATCGGGGCTGTAAATGGGGGTGGCGGTGTAGCGCTCATCGTAAAACAACTCTTGCCACTGGCGAACCATACCCAGGAAGCTGTTGTTGATGATAGCGATTTTTACGTTGGCGTTTTCCTGCACGGCGGTGGCCAGTTCGGTAATGGTCATTTGGATAGAGCCGTCGCCCACAATGACCCAAACCTCGCGGTCTTTCACGTGGAAGCTGGCCCCAATGGCCGCGGGCAGGCTGTAGCCCATAGTGCCGGCGCCACCGGAACTGTTGAGGGTGTGGGGCGCTTCGTGAGGATAATATTGACATTCCTGCATCTGGTGCTGGCCCACATCGGTAACAATAAAGGCGTCACCCTGAGTCACTTCCCACATTTTACGGATAACCTGAGCGGCCAGCAGGGTGGGCGATTGGTACTGCAAAATATCGCGCTGGCTGGTGTCTTCCTGCCAATCTGAAATTTGCCCCAGCCAGGCGCCGCGTTCTCGTTTGGTGACACTGGGGTTAATCTGGCGCAGCACTGTAGCCAAATCGGCGTGAATGCCCACATCTGCCCGAACATTTTTGTTGATTTCGCTGGCATCGATATCGATATGAATTTTCCTGGAGGTGGGGGAGTAGGTTTCCAGTTTACCGGTAACGCGGTCATCAAAGCGCATCCCGCAGGCAATGAGCAGGTCGGCATCCTGAATAGCGTTGTTGGCCGCAGCTTCGCCGTGCATGCCCATCATGCCCATATTGAGCGGGTGACTGGCCGGAAATGCGCCGGTTCCCAGCAAGGTGGTGGTGACCGGGATATGCCCTTTTTCAACCAATTCCTTCAATTCGGCCATAGCATCGGAAATGAGTACCCCGTGTCCGGCCAAAATTACGGGCCTGTCGGCATTGTTAATTAATTCCAGGGCAGCCGCCACATTATCATCGGTGGCTTTGGCCGGGGGATGGTAGCCCGGTAATTCAATGGGGTCGGTGGGGTAAATAAATTCAGTGGTATTTTTTTGAACATCTTTGGGCAGGTCAATTAAAACGGGGCCGGGACGTCCGGTGCGGGCAATATAAAATGCTTCGCGGATGGTTTCTGCCAGTTCATCGACGTGCATCACCAGGTAGTTGTGTTTGGTAACGGGCAAGGTAACACCGGTTACGTCCGTCTCCTGAAAGGCATCGCCGCCAATGGCCGAGGTGGGCACCTGGCCCGTAATGCAGACAATGGGCACCGAGTCCATCATAGCCGTAGCCAGCCCGGTAACCATGTTGGTGGCTCCCGGCCCGGAGGTGGCAATTGCCACGCCCACTTTTCCGCTGGCCCGGGCGTAGCCATCGGCCATGTGGGTGGCCCCCTGCTCGTGGCGCACCAGAACATGGTGAATTTTGTCGTCATATTGATTGAGCGCGCCATAGGTGTGCAAAATTGCGCCGCCGGGGTAGCCAAATACTACGTCTACCCCCTCACGAAGTAAACATTCCCAAACTATTTCAGCACCTGTTTTTAGTTCGGCCATCTCTTTCACTCCTTGTGAATAATAATTTTTTTGATAAAAAAAACGCCTCCGTTCAGGAGGCGTTTGCTAACCGTGATTGTGAGCCTGTGGCTACACCGTAGTGTTAAGCGGAAACGCCCCCTTATGGCT
Source organism: uncultured Caldilineaceae bacterium (assembly GCA_964460505.1). Taxonomy (GTDB): domain Bacteria; phylum Chloroflexota; class Anaerolineae; order 4572-78; family J111; genus J095. Next base: position 6,761 of record CAYWSS010000105.1, read on the forward strand.
AATAATAAGGAGGACGCTAAGTACTACTACGATGTTAACTACGGGCAAAATATACATCAGGTTGGTAGACCTTTTCTAATTTCGAGCCTATCTTAGCATAGCTGATAGCTTCTGTCAAAAATTTTTTTCAGCCATTGCCATTCTTTTCCAACTCAGTCCAGGCCCGCTCCAGTTCGTTGGCAGCCTCTATCTGTTCAAATATCTGAATGGCCCGGTCCAGTTGCTCTTGTCGGGCCGGGTTGTCTGCCGGCAAATGTCGCCCGATTTCAAAATGAGCCAACCCTTCTTCAAATGGCATTTTCAGTTGTTGGGCCTGATTCAAGCTTTTTTGCCAGGCTTTAAAAGCCTGGCCGGGTTTGCCCGACAGCCAATTGAACAGGCCTTGCCACAGCCACGCCCGTGACCGGCCAATGGGGAACACCCGCGCGTACTTGTGCAGGATTTTGCAGGCGCGCCGGGCGAATTTTGCCAGCTCCTTGTGGTTGCCTGATGGCCGCTCGGTAGCGGCCTCCCATAATTTTAAGAATAGTTCGGCGGGCGCGGCATAGCCTTCCAGAGAATGAGCCGCGGCCAGGGATGTTTGTTCAATTAATTCCATAGTTTTTTCGGCTTCTTGCTGCGCAAGCTGAAGGCGGCCCTGACGTAAGTGAGCCCGAGCCAATAGTTCGTAAGTTCTGATATGCTCCTGAATTCCCGGATTTTTCTCAAGCAGCGCTTTGGCAGTTTCTAATAAAGGTATCGCATTTTCTGTGTGTTTGTTACCCAGCCGTAACGCATTTTTTACCTGCCCCAGCAGCGCCCGGTGCTGAGTATAAGGGTCATTTCGGTGGCGGGCTGAGTCATATACAATAGCAAACATATTCATACTGTCGTTAAATTTGCCAAGGTGGTAGGATTCTATAGCTAATAAGCTCCGGCTTTCTTCCCAGCGGCGCCAGTTTCCCGTATTTTCCCACAACTCTACTGCCCGGCCAAGATTGTCTCTGGCTTTCTGCCACGCGCCAAGCCCCAAATTGTAGAGGCCGGTCAACTCAAATACGTTGGCCTGGGTGGAAAGTTTATTTACCTTTTTAGCAACTTTCTGGGCTTTGGAACAATAGATTTTAGACAGCGGATGAATAGGAATATGCGCGTAAATGATACACATCAAGGCATAACTTTGGGCTAATTCCGGGGATGGCCCGGCCCGTTCAGCCAGGTTGGTGGCATACAGTGTAGAATTTACGATCAGGGTCAAATTATTAGAAAAATAGTACACCTGGGCCAGCAGCAGATGGGCCTGGGCCGCTTCCAGCAGGGTGTCGCGTTTGTGGGGGGGAGGATCCGAATTCTTTGCCGGGCGCAGCCGGGAAAGAACGTGCAGCGTGGTTCGTGTTATCAAACTCCTCACCATCCATTGGCGGGTGGTGGGTACCGGATAACCCATCAAAACCAATGCTTGTTCAAGGTGCCGCCGGCTCTCTTCCAATTTACCCAGGCCGTAGTAGGCTTTCCCCAATTGCCGCTCCCAACGCGCCCGCTGCAACTGGCTGCCCTCCTTGCCCTCATAACCAGCCAGCGTCAGGGCCTGGCTGAAAAAAGTCACCGCTTCCTGATTGGCATAGTTGTGCAGCGATTGCTCCCCGGCCTTTTCCAGATAATTTACGGCCTTTTTTATCTGTGACGGCTCAGGGTCGCGGGTATCTATCGACTTGTTCCAGTGATGGGCCAGCAGTGGATAATGGGATGACAAATCATCGGCGCGCGTTTGCTCCAACCATTCGGCGATGGTGCGGTGCAACTGTCTTCGCTGGGAAAAGGACATCAGCTTGTAAGTAACTTCCTGGGTGATGATATGTTTAAAAATGTAGGTCAGCTCCGGTTCCGGCGTTTCAAGCAGGGTCAAATTTAGTTGTTCCAGAGTGGCCAAAGCTTTGCCAAGGTGGATTTTATCGGGTTCAATGGGATGGATGTTTTGCAGGGTGCGAAACGCAAATATGCGCCCGATTACGCTGGCAACTTTTAGGGTGAGTTGCTGCCGTGGGGTCACTCGCTTGATACGGCTGGTAATTACCCCCTGAAGCGTATCGGAAAAAGCCAGGTTTTGCAACGCGCCGTCGCCGCGGGGAAGCCGGCAGTGACCTTTGCTAATTTCAATGAGGCCGGCATCCCGCAAGGCAAAGGCTAACTCCTCGCTGTAAAATGGGTGACCCTCGGCTTTCTCTGCAATCAAGGCGCTAACCGGTTTGGGCAGCGCCGCTACTCCCAGCCGTTGGCAAACCAGGTGCAAGGCGCTCTCAATAGGCAGCGCATCAAGTTGCAGATGGGGAGTCTTTGGAGAATTAATTAAGTTGATATTTTCAACGGGGTGAGATTCTGATATGGGGCGGGTAACCACCACCAGCAGCAGCGGGTGAACATCTCGCCGCACCAGGCCCAGCACCGCCCACGATGCAGAGTCCAGCCAGCGCGCATCTTCCAGCACCAATAGCGTGTGAGATTGGGTGACGGTGGCCTGCAACAGCCGTACCAGGAGTTCGAGTGTGTTATCAGCGCGAACCTGGCCTGTCATCTGAGCCGTTAATTCGTTGTCCGGCAAATCCAGGGGCAGTACAACGTTTAGCAGGGGAGCCAGACGCATTAATTCGGGGTCGATGGATTCCAGTTGAGTTAACACCTGGTCCCGTTGGGGTTCCAGCGGTTGGCCGGTATCCAACTCCGGCGCATTGCCTGCCGGTTCAAGATTAAACAACCGGCTAAAAACCGGTCGCCAGGCGTGATAAGGGGTGAATTTTTCAATGGAATTTCCCGCGCCGGTTAGATGGGCTATGCCTATCTTTTTTGCGTGCCTGACCATTTCCTCTGTCAAACATGATTTTCCAATCCCGGCTTCTCCCTCAATTACAACTGCGCCGCCGGTGCCGCGCAGCAACGCCTGAAGGTAGCCCACCAGCTCCAATTTTTCCCTGCCCCGGCCAACCATTTTGATTTTGGCGGGATGTTGAATCTTGAGGGTCTGCTTCTGAAACGACTGGGCGAGGCCAGGGCAATAAACCGGAACCGGCCCGGCCTTGCCCTTAACGGCAATGGGGGGCAGGGCTTCGTAATCAAAATGTTCTCGGGTGGCCAGGAAGGTTGCCTGGTCGCAAAGGATGGATGCTTTCTTTGGACGCTCTTGTCCATTGCCACTAATATCAGGCAGGCCGGCAGCTTGCATTAGCCGTGCCGCCAGATTAACGGTATCGCCAATCATAGTGTATTCGCGCCGCCGGTTGCTGCCCACCGAACCACAGTAGGCCCGCCCGCTGGTTACCCCGATAGCGCAGCGCAAATTCAGCTTTTTCATTCTGAACTGCATTTCGATGGCGGCTCTTACACCACGGGGAGCATCATCTTGGTGGGTCAGGGGGGGCAGGCCCAGAGCTGCCACCAGCGTGATGCCTTTATCATCCACGCTAAGTTTGTTGATGCTGCCCTCGTAATAGTACAGGGCTTTTTGGAGGGTGCGCATTACCATTTGGGCCTGTTTCAGGGGAGTGGTATCGCTCAGATCCGGCAAATTGATAAACAGGACGGTCAGCGGCCGCAGTTCCGCCGGCCGGCCGCTCTGGCCGCCAGCCAGGCGAGACAGAATAGCGCCAGGGATGTAGGCCCGCAAGGCAGCTTCTGTCTCTTGCAGCAGACGCGGCCTGGCAACAGAGCGAAACGGCAGCGTTCGCTTTATAGCCTTTAATTGCATAACCCCTTCCGGCAGCATGTGGCCGTTGCAATCCCGCTGTACCAGCGCCCACGCCTCGTGAGCCAGCACAACATCGCCGGTCAGGGCATATTTTCCGGCGATACTGACCTGGGTGAGTGGTTTGCCGGTAACCAAAAATTCCCACCGTTGCAAAATACCGCCCAAATGCATCGCCAGAATCTGCCCGGTTCCGATGGACAATTTTAAGGAAAGCCGGATGCCCACGCCGGGACGATACCCTTGTAACTGTTTTTGTATGGCCGAGGCGCACTGAACTGCGCGATGGGTGGCTGTGCCCAGGTCTTCCGGAAGTTCGCTTGTTTGATTGGGGTGGATGGGCCACAGGGCCAGCAGGGCATCGCCGGCAAATTTAACAACGTCGCCGCCGTGAACAATAATTAAATCAATCAATTGGCTAAAGTAGGTGTTAAGCAGCCGGGTCAACTCTTCGGCTCCGGCGGGTCCCTGTGCGGCCAGGCGTTCGGTTAGCAGGGTAAAGCCGGAGATGTCGGCAAACAGCACCGCCGCCGGAAACGAGGTGGCCAGCGGTGTGGAAATGGGCGTGGAGTCGGTTGCAAGCCGGTGGGCCACAAGTGCTGGTACGTAGCTTGCAAGGGTTTCAATATCAACCGCCATTGCCAATCTCCCTGGTGTGGCTTTCGGTGCCCAATTACGTTTCTGAAAAATTTGCCTGTCTACATCTAATTATAGATTCACTACCTGACACTTTTAACAAAACCAAAATTCTTGTTGCGAATAGGCGAATTTATTGAATATTTTTTTTCTAAATCTTTAAAAATATTTGCGCTATTTGCCCATTTGCAATTAAAAATATCCGGTAGAGAAATTATAGAAGGCAATCAGGGGCGGGTCAATGAGGAATTGATTGTAAATTTGGCAGACCGGCCCGATATTTAGAGTTTCGGCGGTTGGCGTGTAATCTTTACCCCTGGGGCCAAAGATTGTCTTTGACTCCCCCTTTTCTTCGTGATAAACTGCGCCTGCCTGATGCTTAGGAATAGTGCGTAATTAACTTACCCAATTGGGGCCGATAACATATTGCGTATTGCGTATTA
>CAYWSS010000106.1:0-11552 GCA_964460505.1 uncultured Caldilineaceae bacterium
GACGGTGGCGGTGTTCTCGTGAGAGACACTGTGAGAGACGGCGTGCGTGATACAGTGTCCCACCGCAAGCGCGCGCGGCGAAACAATGTTTATATTTTGCGGGGCGCGAGCCACAATCAGCTTGTCATCTTCGCCCAACTCATCAATACCAAGAATGGCGATGATATCCTGCAGGTCTTTGTATCGCTGCAGCACGCTCTGCACGCCACGGGCCACATTGTAGTGCTCTTCGCCCACTATCTGCGGGTCAAGAATACGGCTGTTAGAGGCCAGGGGGTCCACCGCCGGGTAAATGCCACGGGCGGCAATAGCGCGTTCCAGAGAAATAGTAGCGTCGAGGTGGGCAAAGGTGGTTACCGGAGCCGGGTCGGTGTAGTCATCGGCGGGCACATATACGGCCTGCATACTGGTAATGGAGCCGCGACGGGTGGAGGTAATGCGCTCTTGCAGTTCGCCCATTTCGGTGGCCAGGGTGGGCTGATACCCCACCGCGCTGGGCATCCGCCCCAACAGCGCGGACACTTCCGACCCACTCATCACAAAGCGGAAGATGTTATCGATAAAGAGCAGCACGTCGCGCCCTTCATCCCGAAAATATTCGGCCATGGTCAGGCCGGACAGAGCGACGCGCAACCGAACCCCGGACGGCTCGTTCATCTGGCCAAAGACCATGCACAGCTTATCTAACACGCCGGCCTCTTTCATTTCCTGATAAAGCTGGGTGCCTTCGCGGGTGCGCTCGCCTACGCCGGCAAATACAGAGAACCCGCCGTGCTCACGCGCCAGCGATGCAATCAGTTCCAGAATTACCACGGTTTTGCCCACACCGGCCCCGCCAAAAATACCGGTCTTGCCTCCTTTGGTAAAGGGGGCCACCAGGTCGATAACCTTTACGCCGGTTTCAAAGATTTCGGCTTTGGTTACCTGGTCTTTAAATTCGGGTGCCGGACGATGAATAGGGTAGGTTGTTTCAGCTTCAACCGGGCCCAGCCCATCTACCGGGCGACCTAACACGTTAAAAATTCGCCCCAGGCTGGCGGGGCCAACCGGCACACTGATAGGGCCGCCGGTGCTGTACGCGGTAACGCCTCGGCGTAAACCGTCTGTGGTATCCATAGCAATGGTGCGAACAGTATCGCCTCCCAGATGCTGCTGTACTTCCAACACCAGAGGATCACTATCTTCTTGTGGAATTTCTATAGCGCCATAGATTTCGGGCAACTGTTCTGCCGGAAACTCAACATCTACCACCCCGCCCATAATCTGCTTTACGCGGCCTGCGGTTCCTTTTGCCATTCAACTCTCCTGTTAAACAATTAACAATGAATAATTGGCAAAATGAGTAATTAACAATTAATCATAGCTAATTAGCAGTATTACTCATTACTCATTACTCATTGATAATTGATAATTGATAATTGATAATTGTTACGATTGCGCCTGAGCCAATGCTTCGGCACCACCGGCAATATCCAACATTTCGCTGGTGATGGATTCCTGACGGGCCTTGTTGTAGGTTAAGGTCAGGTCACTAACCAAATCTTTGGCGTTTTCGGTCGCGTTACGCATAGCTACCATTCTGGCAGAATGTTCACTGGCCAGCGCTTCCAGCAGGGCCTGATAGATTTGCAGTTCGGTAAACCGGGGCAGGAGTGTATCCAGTAGGGTTGCAGAATCAGGCTCGTAAATGTAATCTACCGTGGCCATAGTGATTTCCTGACCAAGATGCTCACTCATTACTTTGCTTTCCACATCACCGGGTTCAATGGGCAACAATTTTCTAACGACAGGCACCTGGGTCAAGGTATTGATAAAGTCTGTATACGCCAGATAAACTTCGTCGAATTCGCCGCTTAAAAAACCATCCCTGACAATTCGGGCAATGGGGGTTGCATCCAGCGAGGTAGGCTGGGGCGGCAAGTCGGTAAATTCGGCCACTACGTTGCGGCCAAAGCGAGCCATAAAATCGCGCCCTTTACGTCCTGCCGTTATCAGCCTGGCATCTTCACAATTATTCTCTTTCATAAACCGGGATACGGTTCGGATAACGTTACCATTATAGGCACCGGCCAAGCCTTTATCAGACGTAATCATAATGATGGCAACGTTTTTAACTTCTTCCCGCCGTTTTAACAGGGGATGAAGCTGCTCAACATCTTCCCGCTGGGTGGCCAGATGGGTTAAAATTTCCCAGGATTTGGCTGCGTACGCCCGCGAAGCCTTAGCTTGATCTTGCGCTCGCCGCATTTTAGAGGCAGCCACCATCTGCATAGCCCGGGTTACCTGAGAAATATTTTTAATACTTTTTATTCGTCGTTTAATTTCGCGAACAGAAGCCACAAGCTACCCCTTTTATTCAGGAATTCCGTATCCGGCAGTTTGATTAAAATCGGCCAGCGCAGCTTTTAATGATGCTTCAATTTCGTCGGTAATTCGTTTCTCGCGTACAATCGACTGCCCAACTTCCGGACGATTAGATTTCATAAATGCAACCAAATCTTTTTCGTATTCAGAAATCTTGCTCACCGGCACGTCGGTGCCAAATCCGTGGGTCAGGGCATAAATGGCAATCACCTGATCTTCCAAAGCAACCGGAACGTACTGCGGCTGCTTAAGTACTTCCGTTAAGCGCAGCCCTCGTTCCAACTGTTCCCGGGTGGCCTTATCCAGGTCTGAGCCAAATTGAGCAAACGCGGCCAGCTCGCGGAACTGGGCCAGTTCCAACCGCATTTGACCGGCAACTTGCTTCATGGCCTTGGTTTGGGCATCGCCCCCCACACGAGACACGGAAATACCGGCGTTCACCGCCGGCCGCTGCCCGGCGTAGAACAGGTCGCTTTCCAGGAAAATCTGCCCGTCGGTAATGGAAATGACGTTAGTGGGCACGTAGGCGCTAACGTCGCCGGCCAGGGTTTCGATAATGGGCAAGGCGGTCAGTGAACCGCCGCCATTATCGGCAGAAAGCCTGGCTGCGCGCTCCAGTAAGCGAGAGTGCAGGTAGAACAGGTCGCCGGGGTAGGCTTCGCGTCCGGGCGGGCGGCGCAAGAGCAGAGAAATTTGACGATAAGCCCAGGCATGCTTGCTGAGGTCATCGTAAATAATCAGCGCATCTTTGCCGTTATCCATAAAATATTCGCCTATGGCGCAACCGGCATACGGCGCAAGATATTGCATTGGCGCGGGGTCTGACGCCCCGGCAACCACCACAATGGTATGATCCATGGCGTCGTATTTTTCCAGAATACCCACAACCTGGGCTACCTGTCCCTGCCGCTGTCCGATAGCCACATAGATGCAGATCAGGTCTTTGCCTTTCTGGTTGATAATGGTATCCAGGGCCAGGGCGGTTTTACCGGTTTGGCGGTCACCAATAATTAACTCACGTTGACCCCGCCCAATCGGAATCATCGAATCGACGGCTTTGATACCGGTCTGAACCGGGGTATCAACGTTATCGCGTTCAATAACGCCCGGCGCAATTTTTTCTACCGGGTAGTAGCCATCACTTTGAATGGGGCCTTTGCCATCAACGGGTTCGCCCACGGCATTAACAACCCGGCCAACCAGGGCGTTGCCCACCGGTACAGAAGAGATGCGCCCCGTGCTCTTTACGGTGTCCCCTTCTTCGATGTGTTCAAATTCACCCAAAATAACAGAGCCGACCTCGGTTTCTTCCAGGTTCAGGGCCATGCCCAAAACACCACCGGGGAATTCCAGCAACTCACCAAACATGACATTGGCCAGGCCGCTTACCCGGGCAATCCCATCACCGACACTGATTACATGACCAACGTCGGCAACTTCAACCGGTGCATCAAACAACTCTATTTGTTCTCGTATACGCGCGGTAATATCATCTAACTTAAGAACCATTTCGCCTCCAAAGCGGTGTCAAGTAGGTTCAGTGGGATCATTTTACTCCCAACAGATTACTCATTGACTCTAGCCGGGTTGCCACACTGCCGTCGATAATTTTATCGCCAATTTGCACAACGGCTCCCCCAACTATAGCGGAGTCAACCTCAAAATTAAACTCCAGGCTCTGGCCATATTGTTGGCGCAGTTTCTGGCGGAACTGATCTTTTTCATCATCCGTGAGCGGCAGGGCGGTTGTAACGCGGGCCACATCAACCTGCGGGCCACCACCAGTCATTTGGTTCAAATTTACAACGACGTCACCCAGCAAGCCAGTATCGCCTTCCTTTAACATGACGTAAAAGAAATTGCGAACATACTGGTCGCTTTCATCCGGAATAATGGTGTCTAGCGCTGTCTTTCGCTCCTCAAAGGAAAGGCTGGAGTCTTGCAACTTTTCGGCCAGGGCCGGATTGCCGGTTAACGTTTCCTGAACGGTTCTCAGGGCGGTTATCCACTTTTCCAGGGCCTGGCTAAAAACGGCAGTGGCATATTTCCGCGAAAGCTCTTGTGCTTTCACTACGCATCTCCTAAATCAGCTAAAAATTGATTAACCAACTTACGTTGTGCCGTTTCGTCAACAGATGCGCCCACCACTTTATGGGTAATTTGCATAGCCAAATCGGCGGTTTGCTGTTGTAAATCGGTAAGGATTTGCTCTTTTTCCTGTTCGGCTTCTTCTCTGGCTTTGGCCTTGATACCATCGGCTTCTTGTTGGGCTGCAACCAAAATATCCTGGCGCATCTTTTCTGTGGCTTCGGCAGCCTTGCGCGCCTCTTCCTGAGAAGATTGTCGCGCTATGGCGAGTTGTTTTTCAAACTTGTCCCGTTGCTGGGCTGCATCTGCGGCGGCTTTATCTGCGGCAGCCAGACCATCAGCAATTCGCTGCTGGCGCTGCGCTAACATCCCCTTTATGGGTTTGTACAGAAATCGCTGCAACAAAAAAATCAGGATGGCAAAATTTATGAGATATGCAATAATCCCGGTTAAGTTTATTCCTAAAGCTTGCAATTTATCTACACCTCCCGTCTTGTCTGGTTATTTGCGGCAGTTTTAACATTTCTTTGTACAACTTTTTCTGTTGTATAAACTAGACCACAAACAGCAGAATCAGGGAAATTACCAGAGCGTAGATAGCAATGGCTTCGGCAAAGGCGATACCAATAAACATATTGGTTTGAATTTGTCCCTGCACATCGGGGTTACGGCCAATAGCCTGCAAGGCCCCCAACACGAGAAGTCCAACGCCAATTCCTGGGCCAATTGCTCCCAGCCCTATAGCCAAACCAGCGGCTAACAATTTAAAGGTTTGAGCATCCATTCTACTTATTTGCCTCCTAGGCTAAAATCCAGAATATTTTTAACGCTTTTTCAGCGCGGGTTACATGTTTATAGGTCTTTTGGATTTTGCGGGGTTAGAAACATTGCGTATTTCGTATCCAAAACTTGCTACGCAATACGAAATACGCAATATTGATCGTCATCCCTTAAAACCAAAACTCTAAAGCCCCGGGTTTACTTTCGGATTACTGGTAACTTACCAGCAGCTTAGTGTTCTTCGCTGTGATCTTGCGTGGCAATTGAGAAGAATACCAGCGCCAGAATAAAAAATACAAAGGCCTGAATGGTTCCCACAAATATCTCAAGGCCAAAGATAAGAACCAACACCAGCAGAGAAACCAGCGAGATGATTACAATCATCAGCACTTCACCGGCAAAGATATTGCCAAAAAGTCGAAAGGAGAACGAAAGAACCTTGGCGACCTCGCTGATTAACTCAACCAGCCCAAGGAAGAAATCAATGGCCCCCATGCCAATACCTTTTTTAGAAAATCCGTCTAGGCGGATAAAGTGGCCTACATAGCCCATACCGCGTTCTCGCAGGCCAAACACCTGCACCAAAAACATTACGGCAATAGCCAAAGCAAACGTCAGGTTCAAGTCGCTGCTTGGCGCCCGAAAGAGGGGAATAATCACAGCCTGGGAGCCGGCGTGGGCTTCACCCCCCTCGGCGCCGTCTTTATTCTGTTCTTCTTCGGCTGCATCCCCATGGTGAAGCGGGGTCAGTTGATCTGCATCAACGTTAATTAAGGTAATTTCGGATAGGGGCATTCCGCCGTGGTCGGTCAGGTGAACAAGGCCAAAGCTGCCCAACAGTGGCGTAAACAGGCTGAAATAGTTTGAAAAAAGGAGCCAGATAAAAATTGTGGCTACAATGGGAAAAAAGGTGGCGGCCCATTTTTTGGGGGCGGTGGTGGTAACCAGGCCATCCAGCGCTTCAATGAGCATCTCAACGACATTTTGCAAGCCGGAGGGCTTTTCCTTCATATTACGGCCAACAATAAAGGAAACTATCACAATAATAGTGGAAATAATGAAGGAGGTAAGCATTGCGTTGGTGATAAAGCCCAACCCAATAGGCTCGGCGGCCACCTCGATGGCAACTCGCGGAACAGGCAGAAGAATGTTCCCCACAATCATCACCACAATCGCCAGAACTATTCCAATAATAATTTTTGCCATAGCTTTTGTAACCCCTGTTGGTTATCAATCAAAATTGTTGTGTTATGACGCTTCTTTAGAAACACGGATAATGCTGTACATTGCAAAAGCCAAACCTACTATCATTAACACCAGCATTAAACAAGGTTTGGTCCCTAATTTTTTGTCCAGCCAAATCCCGGCAAACAATGAGCCAAAAACCGAACAGAGCAGCAGCCCACTGATTTGCATAGCCAGATTATAGCCTTTAAATGCTCTGCGATATTTTTTCACTTTTCAACATCATTGTCAAGCGGCGGCGATTATACCAACCATTTTAATTTTTGCCAAACAGATTTAGTGGATTTACATTAACACTGAGGTTTGCCCCAATTTCAGGGGCAACTAGCGACAGATTGCAGTTATTTTCACAATTGCAGGCAGGATATTACACTACTTCCTGCAATTTGTCCAATTTAAACCATTTATTTTAGTGGTAATTGTAATAATTGCTTTACGCCTGTTATTACTCTAGAATTTGGCCAGATAGCGCTCTTTGTCATTAACCGCAAAGAACGCAAAGATTTTTGCAAAGTTCACCAGGATAATTTTATTTTGTGGTTCGCTGTTGGAGCAAACAAATTATGGAACTAAAAAACAAAGTTGCCCTGATTACCGGGAGCGCCAAACGTGTGGGCCAGGCCCTGGCTCATGGTTTGGCCGGACAAGGGTGCCACATTGTCGTCCACTATGGCCGCTCAGCAGAGGAGGCTAACCAGACCGTAAGCCAGATCAAGGCGATGGGGGTCAACGCCTGGGCCATCTCCGCAAATTTAAGCGACGAATCGGCGGTAAAAACGTTGATCCCGTTTGCCCTTAAGCAAGCCGGTCGCCTGGATATTCTCGTCAATAGCGCCTCCATTTTTCCCCCGGAGGATTTTCTGGACTCTACCTCGGAGAGCTGGGACAAAAATATGATGATCAACCTGAAAACGCCATTTCTGCTCAGCCAGGAATTTGCCGGGGCACTGCCCCAAAACCACCAGGGCAAAATCATCAACTTGCTGGATGCAGTAGCCCTGCGCCCAAAAAATCACCATTTTACCTACACCGTCAGCAAATACAGTTTGTATGGACTCACCCAGGCTATGGCGCACGGGCTGGCCCGGCAAAACATTCAGGTAAACGGCATTGCCCTGGGCGCAATTCTGCCCAGCGTTAATGATGGCCCGGAGATGTTTGCCAGGCTGGCAAAAAACATCCCGGCCGGCAGAACCGGTTCGCCTCAGGATGTTGTGCAGGCAATGCTCTATCTGGTTCAGCACGCCGATTTTGTGACCGGTGAAATTATTCGGGTAGATGGCGGCAAACATCTTGCGTAACCGAAAATTCTTGCCAAGCCTCATAGTTCAGAGTACAATTACCATCTAAATAATTCAGGGTGATTGAGTTCAAGAAATCAGAATTTTTTCCAGCGGCTCAATATCACTATCAGAGCCGGCAAAACTCTCTTCACTCTCTAAACTCACCAACTTTATTGCGTTTGAGAAGCGACAGTTGATTCGATCCTTCCACCTGCGCGACGCTCAATTGGTGGCGCGCCTGCAACGAGCGGGAATGCCTCTGGATATAGAGGAACAGTTAACGCATCCTCGTTCTCCCCTGCGCTCGGTGTTTATCGACACCGTTCTTTCCCCACGGTTAGGGCCAACTACCTTTATCCTTAAACAACAAGATGAGAGCGGCAAATTGTTGGGGTTGGCCCAGGTGCGAATACGCCCCGGCAGGCCGGAACGTGATGTGGTATTTATGTCGCCCCGGTTGGATAACGGTTCCGGCAGTCACGCCATCTGGCAAAGATTGCTGACACACCTGTGCGTGCAGTGCGCAGAGCGGGGCACCTTGCGCCTGTACGCCCGTTTGCCGCTTGACAGTGATGAATCGCAGGTGTTTAAAAATGTAGGTTTTATTGTGTACGGCCATGAAGACATTTATCAACTGGATCAAGATATAGATCGAATCAGGGTTGAATCGACCTTAAAACTGCGCCCCCAGCAGCCCCGCGATGGCTGGGGATTGCAAAAATTGTACGCCACCCTCACCCCGCGCAGTGTGCAAAATGCTGAAGGCTTAGCGCAAGGGCAGTGGGAAATTGCGCGGCGGCAGTGGGGGGAGCAGGGCCGGCGGTTTGGGTACGTGTGGGAAGATAAAGGAGAATTGCTGGGCGCCCTCCATTTGCGCCTTGGAAATCGAGGCCACTGGGTTAGAACCCTGCTTCATCCTGATGCCCGGGAACAGGCCAGAGCACTTTGTCTGGCCGGAGTAAAACTTACCGGCAACAAAGCGCACCTGCCGGTTTATTTTGCCCACAGGCAATATGAAGCCGGCTGGCAAAATTTACTTCCGGATTTGGGTTTTGCCCCCATTTCCAGCCAAATGTTAATGGTAAAAGCCATGACAGTGCGAGTCAGAGAAAAAACGCCATCAATAATTACCAGCCTCGAGCACACCGGAGGGGCAACATCTTAAATTCAGTAACCAGTAGTCAGATGTCAGTCAATATCATTAAGTTAAGCAGTTCTCAGGTGCAACACCGAAGAAAATGTAGCCTGAACTTGTCGAGGGCGATTTGGTTTCGACAGGCTCAACCAACTTTATCCACTAACTTAATGGCATTGACTGGCTACTGGCTACTGATTTTGGAGGACAAAAATACCGTTGAACAATAACGATCAGGTCAGGATAACTGACAATCTTGATGCCCTGTTAAATGTTTTACCGCCCCACATCAAAGAAGTTGTGGACACAGTAGGCGAGGGCGAAAAACTTATTGAGGTTGTTATGGACTTGGGGCGCAGCCCCGAAGCCCGGTTTACCGACCACGAAATGATTTTGACTGAAAAAGAAATTACCCAGAATGACATCGATTATGTGGTGCAGCGCATTAGCCGTTTTATGGGCGATAACCGGGCCGGAATCGAGCGCACCCTGCACCGCATTTCGGCCATCCGCAACCGGCAGGGCCAGGTTATTGGCCTCACCTGCCGGGTGGGCCGGGCTGTATTTGGCACGGTAGACATTGTGCGCGATATTCTGGAATCTGGCCAAAGTTTGCTTCTGCTGGGGCGACCCGGCGTGGGCAAAACCACCCTGCTCCGCGAAGCAGCCCGCACGCTGGCCGAGACCAAACGGGTGGTCATTGTAGACACCTCCAACGAAATAGCCGGCGATGGTGATATTCCGCATCCGGCCATTGGCCGCGCTCGCCGGATGCAGGTGGCCGAACCCCGCCTGCAACACGAGGTGATGATTGAAGCCGTAGAAAACCACATGCCCGAAGTCATTGTCATTGACGAAATTGGCCGCCAACTGGAGGCCGAAGCCGCCCGCACCATTGCCGAACGCGGGGTCCAGTTGGTGGGCACCGCCCACGGTATTACCCTGCAAAATCTATTGATGAATCCCACGCTGGCCGACCTGGTGGGCGGCATTGACAGCGTGACCCTGTCCGACGATGAAGCCCGCCGGCGCGGAACGCAAAAAACCGTGCTGGAAAGGCGGGCGCCCCCCACCTTTGATGTCCTGGTCGAAATTCAGGATCGCCAAACCTTTGCAGTACACCACAACGTGGCCCATTCAGTAGATATGCTTTTACGCCAAAGAGGGTTGCTGCCGGAAGTGCGGTATCGAAACGAGGCGGGCGAGATTAAGATAGAAAAACCGCCCTCGCCAGAAAAAAGATCGACCAGACCCTCATCCGGGTTAACAAATGGAGAGCGGCAAAGGGGCAAAGGGGTACCGCACGAGAATGGATTTATTCATTTTGAAGAATCCGGGATTTTACAACCCAAAAAAGTATTTCCGTACGGGGTTGGGCAAAACAGATTACGACAGGCCGCAAAAACGCTTCGATTACCCATTACCATTGTTGATGATCTGGACACTGCCGACGTGCTGATGACCCTAAAAAGTTACTACCGTAAACATCCGCAGCCCATTACGCAAGCCGAACGATTGGGCAAACCGGTGTACGTGCTGCGCTCTAACACCTCGGTACAAATAGAAGCTTGCCTGGCCGATATCTTCGCCTTGAGCGCCCACGACGTCGATCCTTCATCGGTGGCGCTCAGAGAGACTCAGGCCGCCATTCACAAAGTGTTATCGGGAACACGCAGTGTGGAGCTATCGCCGCAAACCGCCAAAATTCGGAGGGAGCAGCACGAGTTAGCCCGGCAGTCTAATCTCATTTCGCACAGTCTGGGGCGAGAACCCCGCCGCCGGGTGCGCATTTACCGGGATTCCGGCACAGGGGAAAAATCTTGAGCCTGTTCATCACCTTTGAGGGGCCGGACGGCTCCGGAAAAAGCACGCAAATCCGGTTAACCGCAGGCTACTTAAAGAGTTTGGGGCACAACGTTATTTGCACACGAGAGCCGGGCGGCACCGCCATTGGCGGGCAAATTCGCACCGTGCTGCACGATGTGGCCAATACAGAAATGGCGGCCCGCGCCGAAATCTTGCTTTATTCTGCCAGCCGGGCGCAGTTGGTGGAGCAGGTAATTTTGCCCCATCTAAAACAAGGCGGAGCAGTGGTGTGCGATCGATATTTTGACAGCACCTACGCCTATCAGGGATACGGTCGCGGCCTGGATTTTGATGCGCTGCGGATGATCACCCAATTTGCCACCCAATCGCTAAAACCAGACATCACCATTTACCTGGATTTGGAAGTTGAACAGGGGTTAAAACGCAAAGTTGCGGCCAACACTGCCGGCAAGGGAGAATGGAACAGAATGGACCGGCTGACGCTGAATTTTTACCGGCGCGTAAGAGCCGGTTATCTGGAAATGGCCCGGGCCGAGCCGGAACGCTGGCTGGTCATTGACGCCGGCGCGCCGGTGGAGGTGGTTAATCAAAGAATACGAGAGCGGTTGAACGTTTGAACGTTAAACGTTGGACCGGTGTAACAACTCAGGTTACAGAATTACACGGAGGAGTCACAGACGCAAAGCGCACCGGGAAAGATTTTTGAAAAAACATGAAAAACTCCGCGCGCTTCGCGCCTGTGCATTCTCTGAGAATTTTTGTGTAACCTGAGTAGCTTGACAATGTTAAATTATCACAAAACCGTGTAAAATATCTTGTTTTTGGCGGCT
>CAYWSS010000107.1:0-11377 GCA_964460505.1 uncultured Caldilineaceae bacterium
TCTGTGGATTCCCGCTTAATACGTGCGGGAATGACAGGGGGGCTGAATGGTTACGTAGAATACCCGTTACAGGCTTAACCCTGTAACGCTCTAAAATTTATCACGAATGACGCAAATAGGCGAATTTTACAAATGGTTTGGGGTAAAAATGTTAAAAATTATTCGCGGTACACCTGCATTGACCCGCAGGGGCCCGGCGCAAGTGTTCGCCCATTCGTGGTATTCGCGATAAAAAATATCAGCTTGAACTTTGAGGCAAACCCGGATTCGCTCACGGCGCAGGTCGAAATTTTCACGCGTAACGACGCACAGCATTGCAACCTCATCAAACTTATGTTACACTGCGCCCGCTGAAAAAATGCAACGATGCATTCCCCAAAGAAAGGATTTTTCCATGGACTCAAGAATTGAAAGAATGGCCGATGTCATTGTAAATTATTCCCTGAAAATACAACCCGGCGAACGGGTGCTGTTTCGCAGCACCAGCCCGGCCGGGCAGCCGCTGATTCAGGCGCTGTATCAAGCCGCCCTGAAAGCCGGCGGCGAAGCATTTGCCTATATTCACATTGCGGAAGAAGATGCACTGGCTCTGGAAGCCACCACTGACCCGGCGTTGCTGGCGGCTGTAAATCCCATGCTCAAACTGATGTACGAAACCTGCGATGCCCTGGTCCGGATTGATTGCCCCGAAAACGTGCAGGCCCTCTCAACATATCCGGCAGAATTGCAGACAGCCCGCGCCAAAGGGCTTGCCGACCTCATTAGCATTCAAATGGTGCGCGAAGGCAACGGCAGCCTGCGGCGCTGTACCACGCTGTTCCCTACGCAGGGGTTGGCCCAAACCGCCGGGATGTCGCTGGGGCAATATGAAGATTTTGTATTTAACGCCTGCAAGCTGCAACTGGATGATCCGGTAGTGGCCTGGCGCAAGGTTGAAAAATCGCAGCAACGGTTGGTTGATTATCTGGCGGGCAAAAAGCATGTTCACGTGCGAGGCAAAAACATCAATCTGGAACTGTCGATTGAGGGGCGCACGTTTTTAAATGCCTGTGGCACCAGCAACTTCCCGGATGGCGAAATCTTTACCGGCCCGGTGGAAGACAGCGTTAACGGCTGGGTCAACTTCACCTATCCGGCCTACTTCCGCAACAACGAGGTGATTGGGGCGCGGCTTACGTTTGAAAATGGGTTAGTAACCAACGCCACCGCCGAAAAAAATGAGGCGTTTCTGGTAAGCGTTCTGGATACAGACGCCGGCTCTCGCCGGCTGGGCGAGTTTGCCATTGGCACCAACCCTGACATCCAAAAATTTACCGGCTCAATTCTGTTTGATGAAAAGATCGGGGGCACGGTACATATGGCTGTGGGGCAGGGCTACCTGGAAACCGGCAGCGTAAACCAATCGTCGGTGCACTGGGACATGATTTGCGACATGCGCGCCGGCGGCGAAATTCTGGTTGACGGGGAGCTTTTCTATCGGAACGGTAAGTTTTTGATTTAATTTGCGAATGAGCGATAAAGCGAATCTGCGAATTTTCAAAAGAAAGTGTGATGTCGGCAGCCTCGCTCATTCGCTCATTCGCTCATTCGCTTCAAGCAGTTGAATAACCCCCGTACTACCATCGAGCAGGACTTTGTCGCCGGTTTGAAACCGGCGGGTGGCCTGCGGAATATTGGCTACGGCAGGCAGCCCGTACTCGCGGGCAATCACCGACCCGTGCGAAAGTAATCCTCCGGTTTCCACAATAAGCCCCCTGGCCAGATGCAGCAACGGCAGCCAATCTGAGCCGGTGGAGGGCATCACCAAAATAGTGTCATCGCCCAAATCAGAAACCTCATCGGGCTGATGAACCACCACCACGGATCCGCGAGCCTGGCCGGGGCTGACCGGCAGCCCCACCGTAACATCAGACAGGGCGGCGTCGGATGTTTTTCCTCCCAACTGAATGGCCAAAAGCTGTGATTGTTGCAGGTTGAACGGCACGACAGTTTCCAGATTACTTTCGGCGGTTTCCTTGCGCGCCCGCACGGTGGAGGACAACGTCACCGAGGCGTTTTTTCCAATCATCAAGGTGCGCTCAATTTCATCCAGCGTCAGCCAGAAAATATCCTGCGCCTCTTCCAGCCAACCCTGCTCAACCCACTGCACGCCCAGCGCCAAATTCCAGGCGCGGGTGGCGGCCATACCTTTGGCGCGGGTGATATTCAGTTGGTTGCGGATTGACAGCAATTGACGCAGCTTGCCGGACAGCGGCCCAATGGCCCAGCGCCGCCAGATGTACCACGGCGGCTTTTCAAACACAGCGCTTGCGGACGTAACCGGCGGGGGTTGTTTGACAAATTGCTGCGCAATGCGCAGCAGTATGGCCGGTTCTTCCCGGTAGCGGGGCCAGCCGGGATCCCCATCAAAGGTTGAGCGCTCGCCAAACTGGGCAATTACACCCGCAAACCCCTGCCGGAATTCGGGAGAAACGGCCGGATTTTCGGCAAAGTCAGAAAAACCTCGCGGGGCGTGGAGCAGATACGCCTGTAATTCCGGGTCATCTTCCGCCAGTTGGCTGAGGGCCACCATGGCCTGAATCATTTCGTCACGCTCGGTTTCGGCTTGCTGCTGCATAACCATGGCCGTCATTGCGGCAAACGGCGTGCCGGCCGGGGTAGGCATCAGGTGACTGCCGGCCCCGGCGGTGATGGCAAGGCTTATCTCCAACTGCAAGCTCATCTGAAACAGCGTCAGATAGATTTCATCCTGTTGGCGCAATTGGTGCAGCAAAACATCGGCGGGCGCAGTTGGGTTAAAGGGCGACAGCGCTTTGGCAAGCTCTTCGATCCGGGCGTGGGTTTGTTCAAAATCACGCCGGGCGGCCCGAATTCGAGCGATGACTTTGCGGTAGACAGCGCGGGTCTGCCAGGCTGTGCGCCAATCTACAGCAAGCGGGCCGGCAGAGGTGGTCATCCTGAGATACCCGATAGATTGCAGCAAGCCATCCAGATTTAAGCCAATCTGGGCTGCAAGCCGTTTGAGCAGGCTCAAATTGATGTAGGGGCGGCCCAAAATAACTCTTTGATACAACGTCACCCCGTTGGGATCAAAGCCAAGGTTTAGAAAAAAATCCATCACCTGGGGTTGGGCGCGTTCCAGCAAAGAACCATACAATGGCGAAGGAATTTCCGGCAGCGACTCCGGATAGGTGCCGCGTGTCCAGAGCTGATCGGGCGATGTTTGGAGGGGTTCAGAAACGGCGGTCACGGGCCGGGTTTGCAAATAATAAAATTTATTGTTGTGCCTGGCCCACTCAACATCTTGCGGTTCGCCCATCAGGGCTTCAATTTGATTGAGTTCGCCGGCCAGTTGAAGGCGTGTCCCGGTAGAAAGCGGCCCACGCTCGTCACTTTGGTTAGTATTTCCGCGCCGTTCTTCCAGCAATGGAAATTCCGGCGGCTGGTTCGAGAAGCGATAGAAGTGAGGTTGGATTTCGCCGGAGACAAGAGGGTCGCCCAGGCCCCACGTGGCTTCGATGACCATTTCATCGCGCCCGCCCGTTAACGGGTTGACGGTGAAGCCCACGCCGGCGTATTGGGGGGCCAGCATCGGCTGGATGAACACCGCCACCTGAATACCCTGAATTGACATGCCGTGTACCTGCCGGTATTCGATGGCCGGGCCGCTCAACGCCGAGGCCCAGCAGCGGCTAATGGCAATGGGCAGCGCAGCGCGCGGCACACCCAGCTCTGTCAGGTGGATTCCGGCAAACGTGTGGTCGCGCTGATCTTCATCAATGGCGGAGGAGCGCACGGCAAAGCCATCAACGGCAGGGTCAAACAGGCGGTCTATTTCTGCGGCGAGCGCATCGATTAACTTTTTTGAGAGGGGTTTGGTTTTGAGCGCATCGGCCAGCCAGGCCAGTGCCTCTGCGGTTACGGCAATGTCGGGGGACCCCGCCCACAGCGGGATCAATTTAGATTTTTGCAGGTGAGTTTGAAAAAAGCGGGTTGTTAAAACCAGCCCCGGCGGCACGGGCAAACCGTGCTGTTTGAGCGTTGCCAAACGGAAAGCCTTGCCCCCAACCAGGGGCAAATCCGGGCCTTCAATCTCGTCCAGGCTTCGCAGCCACAGGTGTGATATTGCCGGTTCACCAGGGGAAAACTTATCAGGTTTGCGGATGGGCTTTGCCGGATTCATTGCCATTTTGTGAGATTTCTTTAAATCCAGAATAGCTGGCCAAGGTTAATAATACAATCATGCCCGAAATGCCGCCGGTACAGGTCATGGCCAAATAGTTGGGTGGGTTTGTAACCAGGCTAAAGGTGGGGCCAACCAGTAACAACCCCATAGCTAAAAACACGCTGCCGTAAAAACCGGCCATCGATTGGAAAAGCAACGCCAGGGCTACCATAAGCCCGACCACCCCACTAATCACAAAAATGACTCCCAGAGTCAAATTGATCAGCGGGAACGTAATATTAGCGCTCGGAATGTTAAACACCCATTCGAGTGCGGAGATTATACCACCACCTAAAAGGATAACAGAAATGCCAATCCAAAATGCTGTAACCAGCTTTAATACAACCGGGCGTTCAACTTTTTGTCGAGCCGCCTTTTTTTTGCTCTTTTCGGCTTGTTTGGGTTGGGCAACGGCAACAGGTAAAGGAGGGGGTAGCGGCGGCAGTGCCGCTTCTATGGGATGAACGGGTGGGGTAACCGGCGTGGCCGTGGCCTCTAACAAATTGAGAAACTCCTGCTTGGCCCACATATTTTTGGGGTTGAGGAGAATGAGATTTTGGAGACAGGTACGTTGGTCATCAACACGGTCAAAAACCTGGTAGAGCCAATACCAGGCCGTTTCGTTGGATTGGTCTTGTTCAACCACGTCCAGTAGTTGAAACCGTGCTTGCTCAAGCTGCCCGGCCTTGGCCGCAGCAACACCCTGTTGTAACCAGTGTTCAATTTCTTGTGGGGTAGCCAATGCGTCACTTGTATTAAAAACGTGATGCGTGGCGCGTGATGCGTGAGGGGTACTTTCAAATCACGTTTCACTATGTTCGTACTTTGTATTACGTATTGCGTAACACGCTTTGGATACGAAATACGTAATACGCAATACGAAGCACGCAAATCAGTTTTCTAGACCTTTACCGATAGATTTACCGCGCCCAACGCAACGATGCATTATCCACAAACATTGCCGTGGGCCTGTTACCGTAACCGTTGTTAAACACGCCAAAGTATACGTAAATGGTCTGTCCCCGCAAGTCTGACAGGTCGTAGGTGCGCGCTTCCCAGCTCTGGCTGTTGCTCAAACTGCGCGAAAGCTGCTTGATGATGCGGAAACGGTGGTTGAGAATAAAGATGTTCTGAGCATCGCGCCCCGGTTGGTCCTGGCTGATGGGGTAGGTGTGCGCGGTCAGCGTCACCTGTTGAGCCTCGGCGGGGATGGACACCTGCTGCCACACGGAGGTAAAGCTGTATTTGTCCGGCCCGGCGGTAATGCCAAGTTTAACCGAGCGATGGCCACTCTGGGCCATCTCTGCGCTGTATTCGCCTTTTACGGGGGTATCGCCAAAGACCCACGCCTCATCAGTTTCAAAATCGCCATTTTTCAGCAGTTCACCGGCGGGGAGCGGCGGGCTGGTTGGTGTTGGTGACGGCATAAATGTAGCCGTTGGTTGTGGTGTAAACGTGCCGGTTGGCGTGGACGAACTTGTAGCCGTGGGCGATGCGGTAACGGTTGGCGGCGGGGTAAACGTGGCTGTGGGTAAGGGCGGCACCGGGGTGCCGGTTAATGTTGGCAAGGGTGTAAATGTTGGTGTTGCCGTCGGTGGTTCCGGCAAAGGGGTGGGCGATGGTGTAAATGTGGCTGTCGCCGGCTGGGGTGTGGATGTGCTGGTTGGCGACGGGGGGAAGGTGGGGGTGACAGTGACCGGCGCCGGCCCAATGGCATCCAGCGCCAAAGCTGCCTGGATTAAGCCGGCCCCGTATTCGTGGGCCGGCCCCAGATTTTTCCTGGCGGTTTGGGCCATTACATTTTCAATTTCGGCGGGCGAGGCGCCGGGCTTGCGGGCCAGCAGCAACGCAGCCAACCCGGCCACGTGCGGCGAAGCCATCGACGTGCCTTCAAAAAACTGGTAGCTGTGCCCGCCGCCCGACCTGAGCGTTTGCTGCAGGACGCCGTCGGCGTAGCCATCGCCATTTTGGTCAACCTGAACATCGCCGCCCGGCGCAACCAGATCGATTTCCGGGCCAAAGTTACTGTAGCGGGCGCGGGTGTTATCGTAGCGAACCGCACCGACGGCAACCACATAATCATCGTACGCGGCGGGGTAAGCCACCGGGCCGTTGCTGTTGCCCGCTGCCGCCACCAAAATTACGCCCCTGCTGTGCGCGTACCTGACCGCATCCAGCAACCCGGCCGAGGGATTGGTGCCGGCCAGGCTCATGTTGATAACCCTGGCTCCTTGATCGGTGGCGTAAATAATCCCCTTGATAATATTTTCGTACGTGCCGTTGCCGTCTGCCCCCAGCACTTTTACCGGCAGCAAGCGGGCATTGTACGCCATCCCGGCCACGCCGGTGTTGTTGTTTGTGCTTTGGGCCACGGTTCCGGCCACGTGCGTGCCATGCTTGTTGTCATCGGTGGGGTCAGAATCGTCGTTGACAAAATCGTAACCCGGCAAGCGATTGGTATTGGCCAGGTCAGAGGCGGAAAAATCGATGCCGGTATCAACGATGCTCACAATTACATCCTGCCCGGTCGAGGTGTCCCAGGCGGCGGGCATCTGAATATTTTGAAAATGCCACTGAAATTTGTAGTAGGGGTCGTTGGGTTCAAAGCGCAGGGGCAGGGTACCGGGGTTGCCGGCCACACCGGCAAGGTAATTAGGTTCCGAATATTGAACGGCCGGGTCTTCACTTAAAATCCCGGCTACTTCTTCGGGGTCTTGCCCGGAATCGTAGCTGACAAAAAAGAGTTGGCCCACCGGTTCTCCCTGCGCAGAAAATTTATTGGCGCTTGGCCCCGGCCCGGCATTGGCACTTTCAACATTGGTGGCCCCAATCTCGCTCAATCGCTGGTCCAGCGAGGGGCTGCCGGTGGTGGTAATTTTCTGGGCCGGCTGCTGGGCCTGCTGGGCCTGAATAGCCGCTTGCGGTTCCAGCTTGACCAGCACTTTGCCCGGCTCAACTGCGTCGGCGGGTGGCGGCGGGGGCGCGGGCCGCCCGGCGGGATCAATGTCGGCCGGTTGGCCGGCTGCCGGGGGCGCGGTCGTTGGCGCTTGCGGGGGCGCGCCAACGGGTGACTGCGCCGCCGAGGTGGCAATTCCCGGGGCGGTTTCAGAAATATCAGCATCATCCCCGGAGCGAGAGATTTCGCACGCGGTTAAAATAGAGGCCAATAAAATTATCAACGGCAGGATAAGTTTCAGGTTTTGCTTCATCACGCTCCCTCCCAAAATGGAAGTGACATAATACGATATTTTATAGTCTACCGTATTTTATGTTAAATGTAAAGGTTTCAGAAAGCGCCAAATCCGCCGTGAAATACTCATCCGGTTGAGTGATATTGAGTGGAATCCGGTACAAAAAAGCTCGGATAATTCAGTAATATCCGAGCTTTTTAGAGGTAAGGCAGTTCCGGAATTTCCCAGTACCTGTTGGTCTGGCGGTGCCTGCTATTTTGCAGTATAATTAAAATTAGTTGTATAGGTTATTGAGGGGTTATAGTATTACCCTGCAACATTTGCGTTACGCTTTGCGGCGAGAATCACTCATCACTCATTGTTCATTGTTCATTTGCGGCTTGCCGCGCTAATGCAATACCACCGCCATTTTGCCGGAGGAGTCGGACAGTCCCTATCGGGACAACAACGAGGATGAAAATTACCCTCACCCCGTCGCTGGCGCGACACCCCTCTCCCAGGGGGAGAGGGGTTGGGGGTGAGGGCCTGTTTTTAGAGGAGAATTAGTCATGTTTGCCGGCCTCCGCAGAAAAATGGATGTGTTGTTCCTGTCATTTTTTGCGCTGGTTATCATTTCTGTGGCGGCTTCCTACTGGACCTTGCAGACACAAAACCGGGATGCGTTGGTGGTTAACCTGGCCGGCCGGCAGCGCATGCTCATTCAGCAAATGACAAAAGATGCCATGCAGATAACGGAACCGGGGCACGAACAGCACACCCACGGCGTGGCAGTAAAAGAAGCCGCCGTTACCTTCGACCAAACCCTCCGGGCGCTAATGAAGGGCGGGCAGGCACCTTACCTGCCCAATCACTCGGTCAGCGTCCCCCCCCCTCCCCCGGAAATCCTTAGCGCTTTGCATCAGGTTGACCAGACCTGGAGCGCCTTCAACAACGTCCTAAATACAATGATGACGGCTGAACCAGGCAGCGCGGAATTTGCCGGAGCGGCGCAGGATATGGAACGCCTTTCGCCGGAGTTGGTAATGCAAGCCGATGCGGTGGTAAGGCTATACGAAACGGCATCAACCCAAAAAGTTATCCGCCTGCGCTGGATTCAGCTTCTGTTTTTTGTTGGCGCTGTTATCCTGTTGCTGGTTGGGTTTTGGGCCACGCAGAAATTTGTCATTTCCCCTTTGCGCTCGATGGGAAAAGCAGCCGAACGAATTGGTGATGGCGATTTAACCACACCGGTAACCCTGGCCGGCCCCCGTGAAATCAAGCTTCTGGCCCAAAATTTTGACTTGATGCGGTCCCGGTTGAAGGCATCGCAGGACAATCTTGAAACCCGCGTTGCGCAACGGACGCACGAGCTTACCACGGCGTTTGAATTGAGTCAGGAAATTGTAACCGAACTGGACCTCAAGCGCCTGCTTTCCTCCGTAACCAACCGGGCCCAAAGCTTGATGCAGGCCGACGCCTCCGCGTTGTGCTTGTTGGAACCCGATGGCGAAAACCTGATTCTCAAGGCCAGCGGCGGGCAAACTGCCGTTCAGCCCGGAGCGTTGCAATCTGTCGGGCGTAAACTGCCGGCACAGGTAATAAAGCAAGGACGGACGGTTTCAACTGAAACCGCTTGTACCAACTGCCACTTTCTCAACGCTCACGCGCCCGGCCAATCGGCGGCCACCCCCCTTCGCTCTGGCGACCACACCCTGGGCGCGCTGTGCGTAGTCTGTTCGGGCCGGCACGAGTTTGACCGGGAGAAAACAAAAGCCCTGAAATTGCTGGCCAACTCAGCCGCAACGGCCATCACCAATGCGCACCTGATTAAAGCTGAACAACACCAGACTAAACAAACGGCAGCCCTGGCCGAGCGCGAAAATCTGGCAGCCGATCTGCATGACAACCTGGCCCAAACCCTGAGTTTTCTCAACCTGAAAGCTGATCGGCTGGATGAAATACTAGGCGATGATCCCCCCCCCGCAACAGAAACTGAGCTTGAACAGATGAGGGATGCCATCAACAAAGCCTACGGGCAGGTGCGGGCCGCTTTGGTGGGGCTGCGCGATCCGGTGACGGTAGAAGATGGTCTGGCCAAGAAACTGACAGCTTACGTAGATGACTTCCGGCAGATGTCGAATCTTCCCACAGACTTTACCATCGTCGATTCCTCTGCCCTGGATTTGTCAAACGTTGCCCAGAAGCAAGCCGCCCACATTGTTCGCGAAGCCTTAATCAACGTGCGGCGACACGCCCAGGCGCAGCAAGCATACGTGCGTGTCGAGCGCTCAACTGATGGCGAACAGGCCTGTTTTATTGTAAAAGATGACGGACGGGGCTTTGATATTGGCCACGTAGAAGGGAATGGCCACCTGGGGTTGACAATTATGCAAGCGCGTGCCGAACGGTGCGGCGGCTCATTGGAAATTAACGCAGCACCCGGCACCGGAACAACCGTAACCGCCCGTTTTCCTCAGAAAAAAACGCAGGAGACTGCCCCATGACCAAAGCCCGCATTCTGCTGGCCGATGACCACGAACTTTTTAGAGAGGCATTGGCCGGGTTGATCAACGCCCAACCGGATCTGGAGGTTATTGGGCAGGCCGGTGATGGATTTGAGGCCCTCACGCTGGCCCGAGACCTGCGCCCCGACCTGATTGTGATGGACATAACTATGCCGATAAGCGACGGACTGGAGGCGACCCGCCTTATCCGCGCCTCCGGCGAATTGCAGGATACGTGCATTTTAATGCTGACCGTTCACGATGAAAATGAGAAACTGTTTGAAGCACTCAAAGCCGGGGCAAACAGTTACCTCCTGAAAAGCATGAATTCAAACGATTTCCTGAGTGGCATTCGCGGCGCGCTGGCCGGCGAGGCCGCATTGCCGCCCAAGCTGGCGGCCGGCCTTATTGCCGAATTTACCCGCCTGGCCAATCGGCCCGATTCCATTTCCAGCTCCAAAGACGACCCCGATCTGACCGCTCGCGAACGGGAGGTGCTTACATTAATTGCTACCGGGGCATCAAACAAAGATATTGCCTCCGAACTGACACTGAGTTTGCATACGGTCAAAAGCCACGTGCGCAGCATCCTGAACAAGTTGCAGGTTGCCAACCGGCGGCAAGCCGCCAGGCTGGCTATGCGCCGGGGCTTTGTAACTGATGATTGATACGGTGTGTTGATCCCGAACCTTGGGAGTGACGATTAAAACAGCATATTGCATACTACGAATATCTTAAGACAAAAAATACGCAGTACGCAATAGAACAATCAATATTTTATCTGCAACGAAGGAGCGAAAAATGTATAACACAGTATTAGTACAACACAGTATTAGTACCGTTAGACGGCTCCGAACGAGCCGAAGCCATTCTGCCCTATGTGCAAGATATTGCCCGGCATAACAAATCAAAAATCGTTTTTCTAAGCGTCCTCGAATCTACCCGTGCGGTCGCAGCCCCCGGCAAAACTTATGTTCCCACAACAGAAGGTGTAGAAGAATACCACCACAAAGTAGAGGATTATCTCAAAATTCAACAAACAAGATTCCGCGAAATGGGATTAAATGCCGAAGTTCGGGTAGCGTACGGGCGGGTGGTGGAAACCATTTGCTAGGTGGCAGAAGAGGAAAACGCCGATCTGGTGGCCATTGCCAGCCACGGCCGAACCGGCCTGGCGCAGGTCTTTTACGGCAGCGTGGCGGTGGCGGCACTCCACCGCATCGACCGGCCGCTACTGCTTATCCGCACCCAATAGCCGGCACCATCATTCCCCTTTGCTAACGGACACCCCCCTGATTTGCCGGATGTTTGAGCTAAATCGCGAATACCCAAACAACGGACACACATAACACGAATGGGCGAACACTTGCGCCGGACCCCTTGCGGGTCAGTGCAGGGGTGACGCTAATTCTTTAAATTATTCGTAACTACTTGGGCACACACCTTTGTAGCCGCTATAGTAGCGTCCTTTTGCCGTT
>CAYWSS010000108.1:0-11338 GCA_964460505.1 uncultured Caldilineaceae bacterium
TACGCAATATGTTGCCGGTCCCAATTGGGTAAGTTATTTACGCACCATTCCTTAGGCACTTTACACTGAAAAGCTTGTATTTTGTGCAAGAAAATTAACCGCAAAGAGCGCAAAGTTCTTTTATTTAACTTTTTACCCAAAGGGCACCCTGTCTTTGTGGTCTCTGCGCACTCTGCGGCGAATAATTTTCTTTTGGTTCCGGCTCGTCCGGGTTAGAATTTTCAGGATGGTTTTGAAAACAGTGGTAACAGATATAACATACTACATTATGAATAAATTCACAACAATATAGCCTAAATCTGAACTACGACAATAGGGCAAGATTGTATCAAAGGGGTAATATAGGTTATCTTCCTTTGTTCAAATTACCCCTTTAATTCTATCATTCCGGCGATTCTGTTCTAAACCAGGGTAACTACTTACCCCCCTCTAACTCCCCCCTCAAGAGGGGGGAGGACTTAACTTCCCCCCCGATTCGGGGGGATTGAGGGGGGGTAAAAACGGCAAAAGGACGCTACTATAGCGGCTACAAAGGTGTGTGCCTAAGTAGTTCTAAACCAGGTTGCAATAAGAACAGAATTGGCACACAAAGCGTAATAGAATTTTTATAGCGGAAATTGTAAACCAAATTTTTGCTTCATTTTGGCCGAATGAAACGATGCCAAAATTTGTTGTAAAACCGACAGTGATGCGTGAGAGCAGGTTTTATCACGCATCACGTATCACTCGTCACGCTGGTTGGGATGATTATTTTTTCGGAACTGCCTTATTGGAAGATGCGCAGGTGAAAAGGAGTGCGCATTTTTTTGGTGTGGGATAAGAAAGTGGCCGAGAAGTTCGTTTATTATATCACATTTCTGGCCCAGAGCGAGGTTTTTTCGCCCACTTTTATCTGACCAGGTTTATACTCCAAAGGGCGTGTCCTGTCCATTTACCAAAGCATTGAATTATTTCCGGGCCGGCAGGCAAAGCAGGTGTTGGGTAAATTCGGCCCTTGAGCGATGGGGTCTTTGCACCGTTGGCACGGGGTTAGATCACCGGCGATCAGCGGCTTTTTACCGAATAAATTGGGGGATTCCGGGATCGGTTGAGTGGATACAGCCTGCTCCGGGCAGGCCAGTATGCAGATGTTGCAATCTGTCCCCAGGCATAGCGATGCTTGAAAGGTAAGGGCAAACGACGCATCATCGCTTAGAAATTTCAATGCGCCAGTGGGGCAGAATTTGGCGCACAGTGTACAGGCGGTGCAGCGAGTGGGGTCAATGTAGAGGTTGAGTACGGGCAGGTTGGAGATTGAAGATGAAGGGATTGGAGACTGGACAGGGAAAAATTTTTTAACAATGGATAAAATTTTGACTCTTTGGTGAGGAATGTTGTGGGGCAATCGCTGTGATACCGGCACCGATTTACCGGTTTTGACCATTTCTACCGGCTCCTCTGCGGCGGTCACTTCCTGGCCCATCTTCTTGAATGAGCCAAATAACCCCCGCCGCGAGATGGGCGGCTTGTCGGCATTGTAAACCGGGCGAGAGGCAGCCGGCGGCGTTTGGTTTTCTCCGGTTAACAGCGAAATGGAGCCGACTTCGGCCGGCAGGCCGGCCCATCCGTTGGCCTGGCTAACCGTTTGCACTATGGCAAAATGAACATTTCCTAGGGGGCACGCCGCGCAATGCGTATCGTCCAGCCAGATTTCCCGGCCCTGAGCGGCAAGCTCAAGCAGCACTGCCGGGGATAAGGCGGCCAGGCAGCGTTTGGTTTGTACGGCCTGGGGCGCGGGGCCAGATTCCGGAGCCGGATGAAGCGGGCACACTAAATCCACCGGATTTGCGGGGAGCGACGTCACCATTTTAACCAATTTACCCGGCAAGCCATCAGGCCGGGTGTAGGCTTCGGTGGGGCAGTAATGCAGGCACAAACCGCAGTGCAGGCAAGCCTCGTTATCCAAAGACGGCTTGCCGTTGGTGACGGTAATCGCGCTTTCTGCCGGGCAGGCATCGGCGCACAGCGAACAATTAACCGCCCGAAAGCGCGTGTTCAAACAGCGTTCCGGGTGCAGGGTGATGACGTTACTGCCGGAGAAATTTTCGGTTAGGGAGAGCAGGGTATCAAGGGTGGGCATCGTTAGAAAAATGGTGAATTATGAATAGCCAATTGTGAATTGTGAATGAGTTGCCAGAAAATAAACATCATTCACTATTCACAATTATTTTATTATTCCAGCACATCATTTACCCAGGTCAAGCCCGCCATTGTGGCCGGAAAACCCAGGGTGGGAACAGCCAGCAGCGCCACCTGCCGAATTTCATCGGCGTTGACGCCCATTTCAACCAGCTTGCGCACATGGGCATGCACGGCGCCTTCTTTCTGCGCCCCCAAAGCCAGAGCCGGTTTAACCAGGCCGCGAGTCTTTTCATCCAAAGGTCCGGCGGCATGAACCGCCGCGCCAAGCTGATCATATGCTTGCCAAACCTCAGGGTACTTTTCTTGAAAATCAACATACGGTTGGGGTAATTAAGACATAATTTCTCTCCTCTTTTTATTTTTAAGGCGATATTATAATATTTTTTTCGAAATTGAGCTAAACAGAAGATTGCCCGCTTCCGCATCAATTGGTCCCATTCTTGACGATGTTCTCGCTCCCTACACGTTCGACGTTGGTATCTTATCTTCTTTCTATCATCCCTTCATGTTACTTGTCACTTACTGTTAATCCACTACCAGGCGCGAAAAGTCTTCGGTAGATTTTTGTTCAATGACACAGGCGTATAGAAGTGTTCAGGTTTAGCCGGCCGGCAATATTAACAAGAACTCGGTGCCGTTGTCTGACCGGCTGGAAACTTCAATGGTTCCTTGCAGCAGCTGGGTTAGCTCATAAGCCAGGGCCAGCCCCAACCCGGCGCCACCCCGGCTGCGGCTGCGGGCAGGATCGGCCCGGTAAAAAGGTTGAAAGATGTGGGGTAAATGTTCGGGGGGAACGCCCTGCCCGGTATCGCTAACGGCAATGCGGATGTGTTGGGGGCCGGGGGTTACGGTCAGGGTTACGCGGCCTGTATCCGTGTGGGCAATGGCGTTTTCCAGCAGGTTGAGCAATATTTGGGTCAGGCTGTCGGCATCGGTGGTAAGGCTGAGATTTGGCGGAACGTTTGCCGTAAGAGATAACCCTTTTTCAAGGGCCTGGGGGCGCAGGGTGTCAACCAGAGTTTCTACCAGTTGAGCCAGATTGGTGGGCGACATATCGGGCGCTTGCCGGCCTGATTCTATTCGAGCCAGGGTGAGCATGCGGCTAATTAACCGCTGCATCCGTTCTGATTCGCTTTGAATACGGTGTAGGGTTTGTTGATACTCGGCCGGGGTGCGCCGGCGGCTAAGGGCCAGTTCGGCCTGCCCCAAAATGGCCGTTACCGGTGTGCGCAGTTCGTGCGAGGCGTTAGCGGTAAAGCGGCGTTGGCGGGTAAAGGCATCGGCCAGCCGGTTTAGGGTGGCGTTAAAGGCGGCGGCCAGGGCGTAAACTTCGTCTTTGGTTTTGGGCAGCGGCAGGCGTTCATTCAGGGCTTCGCCGCTGATTTTATCGGCACTGCGGGTCATGTTGGTGAGAGGACGCAAAACCTGGCGAATGGTAAAAAGGCTGAACAGGGCCGAAATTAAAATAACCAGCGGCGTGCCGACGAGCAGGCTCAGGCGCACCCGATTGATGGTTTCCAGCAGCAGTTCCTGGTCGTCGGCGGTTTGGATGTAGCCGGTAACCCGGTTGGCGTTTAATATGGGCAGGGTGTAAACCCGCAGCCGGGTTCCGTTGGGGGCCACCTGATTAAAAACAAGGCCATTGTTAGCGGCCGATAACGAGGCCAGTAAAACCGGTGTTGGGCGGTAAGCGCCAATGCCATCGCTAATCTGCCCTTGCGGGTCCAACAGGCGCACAAAGCCCTCTGCGCCAAGCTGGCTTTGGGGCCGGGAACTGTTAGCCGCAAATTGGGGAGGATTACCGGCAGGGGTTACGCGGGCCAACTCGTTGTAGGTAATAATTTCCAGGCCGCGGTCCAGTTGGTCGTACAGGCCGGTCACAAGCTGGTTTAACAGCACCACGGCCAGCAGGGGTAAAGCAACCAAAAAGATGGCGGCATTCACCAGAATTAAGCGGTCGCGCAGGGTTAACACCTGTTTATTCCCTGGCCGATAGTTTGTAGCCTGTGCCGCGTGCGGTATGCAGAAGCGGTTGGGCCTGGCCGTCGTCAATTTTGCGGCGCAGGTAACCCACGTATACGTCTACCACGTTAGACTGGTTGTAATAATCCTGGCCCCACACATGCTCGCCCAGTTGGGTGCGGCTGAGAATTTGGTTGGGGTGAAGCAGAAAAAATTCCAGCAGAGAAAATTCTTTGCCGGTTAACCCAATTTCTTGCCCGTTGCGCTCTACCCGGCGGGTGAGCCGGTTAAGCGATAAATCGCCCACAGCCAGCGTATTGGCACTGGCCGGGCGGCTGTGGGTGCGGGTTTGTGCCCGGATGCGGGCCAGTAATTCCCGGAAAACAAAGGGTTTTACCAGGTAATCATTGGCGCCGCTATCCAGGCCGGCAATTTTATCGTCTACATTGTCAAGGGCGGTCAGCATAATAATGGGGGTGTCAAGTCCCCGCGCCCGCAATGTTTCAGCTACCCGGCGTCCGTCCATTTTGGGCAGCAGCACGTCTAAAATAATAATATCGTAGGGGTAGGTTTGGGCAAAATCCAAAGCCAGGGCGCCGTCGGTGGTTGTATCAACGGCGTAGCCTTCTTCTTTAAGGCCCTGTTCTATAAATGAGAGCACGTTAGGTTCATCTTCAACAACCAGAATACGCATACCTGCATTATACTCTCCATTCACCTAATCGCCCATTGTAGTGTGACAGTTATCGCATTGCTCAACGGCGCGCTGTTTGTTTAAGAACCCCTGCACATTGGCATCCTGGGTATGGCTGCTATGGCAGCCAACGCACGAAGCGGCCACCTGGGGGTTGCTCTCTTGCCAGCGCGGCAAGAAAAGGTGAAAGTGGTTATCAAATCCCTGCGATTGAAAAATATCGGCATGGCATTTGGTACAGTTTTCGTCGGGAATGGCCCAGGTAAGCGAGGTGGGCTGCGGATAGTTGCCGGCCACATAGTGCGCCAAATCTCTGATCCCTAATTTCAGGGCATCGCCCCGGCCTTTAACCCCTGCTCCACTATGACATTCAATGCAGCCTACGGCTTGTTCAAGATGAGCATGGCCCGAGGCCAAATCGCTGTTGCCCGCCGCCTGAGCGCGGGCTACGTAAGCGCTTTCCGGTTCGGTATGGCAACTTGCGCAAAAGGCGTCGTTATTTTCCATTTTTACACTCACCCCTACCGAGGTAGCGGCCACCCCTGCAAAAAGGGATAGACCCAGCAAAATAAACCACAGCCAGCGCGAGAAATGCCTGTCCTTTTGGGGTGGGGGGGGGCTAGTTGTCATGTTCGCCAGATTCGTGTTCTTCAGATTCGTGTTCTTCGCGTTCGCCGGATTGATGCTCGCCAAATTCATGCTCTTCCCGTTCAAATTCTTCGCTTTCACGGGCTTCATGCTCTTCGCTTTCAATCACCTGAATATCATTCGATTCCAGAATTGAGGGCAGTTGGTTATCAGATGCAGCCGGGTTAGCCGGGGCAACTTGGCTGCGCTCTGGCGCAGGGGTTGGCTCTGCATTTGCGGCCAGGGCAAAGTAACTGACGGTGCCTATCAAAATGGCTCCGGCGGCCAAAGCGGCTACCAGTGACAAGAGTATGATGGATAAACGTGACTTTTTCATAAAAACAAGCTCCTTTGTTTTTTACTCACCTTTGCAGTTTCCCTGCTGGAGTCCCAATTTGTTCGGGGGGTCCAGACTTTAGTTTGGACTTCTGCGCAAGGCAAGGTTTTAATCAGGCCAGCAAGGCTTTGGCAAATCGCCAGAAAGTTAAATTGATAACCGCGCCGGCGCTTAAGGTATAGAGAATTAGTAAATAGCGGCTGTCGGTGCCGCCGCCCAGGCTGTGCAGCGTAACCAGAATGTAGGTAAAATAGCTCAGGTAGTGAAAGGCCCGGAAGGTTTTTTGTCCAATATACTTTCGGGCGTAAAAACTTAAACTGAGCAGCAGAGCCAGATAAAAGGCAATAACGCCCAGCCCTACCCAAAACGGCTCATAGGGAGCTATAAAAGGAATGAACAAATGGACAAGCCCCATTTTAATATAGCCATCGCCCAACAGAATAAGGGCATGCAAAGCCGTCATAACCAGGGCCGCCCAGCTTAAAAAGTTGTGCAAACCAAAAGCCAGCAGGGGCGGAATAATAGGGCGTAAAATGGCTCCACTTTGCACCAGCCCCCACAATACAGCAAACGAGAGTAACAGGTAGGCCAGCACACCGCTAACCCGCGAAATAAACCAGAAGGATTTGGTCGCCGTGCCGGTAAATGATTGAGTCAACGAAACAATACCGGCTGCGCCAAACCCGCCGATAACCAGCATCATACCCAGGCCGAAAATAATAATAAGAACTTCAATCCAGGTGAAGAGGGGTTTGGTGGATTGGGCGTGAGTAGACATAAGCTTTTTCCTCAATGTTGCCAAATGTAAGTTGAAGATGGTTGGTAGTAACCAGCAGCCCGGCCAAATGGGCCTGGCGGGCCAGGTAAGCCAGCCCTTGAGCCCGGCCTAAAATCAGGGCGGTTTTGGCGTGAATTTCCGCATTGGGCAGGCGGGGGGCTATAACTGTAACCCCGGCCAAATCTGATTGAGCCGATTGCCCCGCGCGAGGGTCTATCAGGTGGTGGGCCGGCTGCCCATTGTGTATCCAGCGGCGGCCGGTTTGGGTTGAGGTAGCCACCGCCTGATTAGCCAGAAACAGGGTGGCAATATCCTGCTCAGCCTGATACGGGTCGGCTATATTAACGGCCCAAAAGGATTGTCCCGGCGGCGGGTCGGTGCAGGCAATATCGCCCCCGACATCTACCAGGGCCGGGCCGTATTGGCCTAATTGCCGGGCGGCTTGCTGAACGGCCCAGCCTTTGGCTATACCGCCCAAATCAAGACCGGCCCCTTTGTTCAGGGTAATATTGCGCCGCGCTCGGCTCAATTTTATGCGCCCCGGTTGATGTTTTACCGGGGGCGTATTGTTGCTTTGTCCATTTATTTGCTCAAATGAACGGTTGTACCCTTGAGCAACCAGCGCGTGTAAGATTGTCGGGTCAAAAATGCCGCCGGTTTTTTGCCGCCAGGCCAGGGCGCTGCGCGTGAGATTAAATAACAAGGCCGAAGCATGAAAGGGTTTGCCCGCCGATTGGTTAAGCCGGGATAATTCGCTGGCCGGTAAAAAGCGGCTCAGTTGGACTTCGGTTTGGGTAAAAAATTGTTCGGTATGGGCCAGGGCGGTTTGGGCGGCGGCTTTATCGGCGTGCCACAACCACAGGCCCACCGTTGTACCCATAGCCTTAAACTGGTGCGCAAACTGTTGCATAATGAAGTGCCTTTATCTTTTACGAAGAACGGGTGCGGGTGGTTATTTGCACTAATTGTGGTTGAAATTGGGACTGCAGGCCTTGTTCAATTCTGGGTACATCGCTGCCCATTACGTACCACAGCCGGCCCCGGCGGTCTTGCACAACAGCAACGCTATCGCCGCTGGTGCTGCTTGTCCAGCGTACAATGTTCAGGTGTATAGCCGGTTGAGCGGCGGAGGCATTAGCTGTAACAGCCGTGGGCGTGGGTTGGGCCGCCACAGCAGCGGCCGTGGGTAACAGTTGGGCAGTAGAGCCGGCCGGACTGTCAGCCGCCAGTGCCGTTTGTGCAGTGTGCGTCATATCGGCCCGGGCCAGCAGGCCCCAGCCGGCCAGGGTAAGGCTTAAAACGCCGGTAGCGGCAGTTACTTTTAAGGTGGTGAGCAAGGTTTGGGTTTCTTTTCGGGTTAACCAGGGTTTTTTTGGCATAAGAGTAACCTTTTAGTCGTCATGTTTTTGGTAAAGAATTTGGCCGGTAAAGGCATCAACAACCAGTTCATAAGGTCCGGCGTTAACCTCGTAGGCGGTAATACCGCGCACACGCTCCAACTCCAGCCGGGTTACTTTTTGGCCGGTAGCGTCTTTAACAATTTTTTTAACCGCATCCGGGTTGAGCAATACATTATCCGGCTGCGGCAAACTATCTGCCGGCTGGAGGGATTGCAGAGCGTTAACCTGTGGAATAACATCGCTGTTAGCGGGCCGGGTGTTTAAATCAATAATAATGTAGCTGATGCCCCCTATCAAAAGGGCGCCGGCGGCCATAACGGCTATCAGGCCAAGGGTTAAAATGGGTAAACGTGTTTGTTGAGTCATCGGTGAATATCCTTTACAGTTTTGAAGTATAGGGGCTAATCATGAGAAAGAATTAAGGAGATATTAAGAAAATTCTCATGTTTGGGGGGGGATAAAAGGGCCGGGTGTGGGAACCCGGCTTGATTGCCAGAGGCGACTCTCACGCTGCGAGGGGATGATTTACGGTAATAAAGAGAGGTCAACAAGTTAAGTCGGCGGCGGCCGTTTTGTCTCGATGGCGGGCTACCATTTTGGGGCTGATATTCGAATTTATCCGCCAGAAAAGTATTTTGGCATCGTTGTTATGCGTCTTAAACGGCAAGATAAATTGTATGTACTGAACATCGTTGCTCGATGGATAAAGGCATTGTCAGAAGAACCGTTGGAAAAATATTTTAAGATCGTTACAGGGTTAACCCTGTAACGGGTATTCCGCCGACTTAGAGAGTTCCAGAATTTAAATTTTTCCAAATCTCTACGCCAGCGTGATGTGTGACGGATTTACGTCAGGAGTTCTCACGTGTCACGCCTCACGAGGTTTGGGATTATTATTTTTCTGGAACTCCCTTGTGCCAAAAATTTGTTTTTGGCAAGAATTCTTCGGTCAGCTTTAGGAGAATGTTTTTATAACCTCGGCCAGATCACGCACTTTAACCGCCGAACACTGCTGGCTGGTTACCACCTGAGCCTGTTCCTGATTCATATCCAGATAGATAATTTTGGTTGCCGGCCGCGAACGCAGCAATGCACTTAGACGGAAGGAACGGGCGGCTTCAGGGTCGGTCATATCCAGAATTACAATAGATGGCTGCTCGGCAATGATTTGAGACATCAAGTTCGGTTGTTGGAGGTTTATAATTTTTGGGTTTACCGGTGAGAGGTGTTGGCGCAGCCGGCCGGCAATGCCTTCGGCAGAAAGCAAAAGGCTTGACAGGATGACAACACGTACCGGCATTATAATATTACCCTCCAATATTTCCGTTGTCGGTAAGAGTTATGACTTGCGGATGCAAGGGAACACGGATTTTAATAGTTTTTCTTTATCCGTGTTTTATGCCATCCGTGAGTCAAAATTTGGTTGCGGCTTGCCGCGCTATGCAGACAACAGGTCTGAAATAGCAAACGGCGTCGACTCGCCGGTCAAACGATAATATCGTTCACCGGCGCAGGGACGGCACATAATTGCGCCATCCCGCACCACCTCGCGCTCGTTGATGATTTCCTCGCCGCAAATTTCGCAGTTAACGCGATAGCCGTCTTTGCTCAAAATTTCGGCCAACGACACATCTAAAATAACGTCTTGAATGGTCAGCAGTTCCTCATCGGGGATGCGTTGGTAGCCGTACAGGTAGGCGTGCCAGCGGCTTTCCGCTTTCGGGGCGTAGGTTTTTGCCAGTTGGCGGCTTTGGGCGCTGGGCACAATACGCGCGGCCCGGCCGGTTTGGGTGTCAACAAAGGTGGCGGCTACTTTGCCAAAATCGTAAACAACCATACTGCGGCGGCCAATATTGCAGCCGGTTGCTACGGTCAGGCCGTCAATCAGGCAGCCATCGGTTTCAACCAAAGTCAGAATGCGTTTGTCTTTTTGGGGTACTTCGAAACCCAGGCGGCGGCCTCCGGCCAGGCCCATCCGCACGCCCAACACCTGCCGGGGACAAAGATGGTCATGGTATGAGGCGGATTTTTGTAATAGTTCTTCAAAGGTTGGCATGGGAACTCCTTAAAAAGGATGAACGATGAATGATCAGTAGATCCAAATTTACCCCCTCTAACTCCCCCTCAAGAGGGGGAGGACTAAACTTCCCCCCTTCAAAGGGGGGATTGAGGGGGGTAAAATCCGTGCGTACTGCAAAAATTGGATCTACTGATGATAAATGTTTTTTATTTACGTTTGTTGATCCAATTCGGTCAAATAAAGCAGAATGGCCTCAATCTGGCTGTCTGATAAACGGAAGTTGGGCATGGCGGTGTTGGGCTTAACCCCTTTGGGGTTTTGCAGCCACAGCCGCAATGGAACCAGGGTCGGGTCGCTCACGCGTTGGGTGATGCCGGTTAAATCTGGCGCTTTGAGCGCGCCTTCGCCGCCAATGCGGTGGCAGCCCCGGCAGCCGTACTGGGCCACCAGTTGCTCTCCCACCGGCGCGGTTGGCTCGACGCTTTTGGTCATGTTCAGCCAGAAACGCGGCGGGGCCAGCGCAAACCAGATAATGATTATGATTACAATAAGAACAGCTAACGGTATAAAACGGCGCATTATCAACTCCGTGAATAATTATAAATGGTGAAT
This sequence comes from uncultured Caldilineaceae bacterium, assembly GCA_964460505.1. GTDB lineage: Bacteria > Chloroflexota > Anaerolineae > 4572-78 > J111 > J095. The sequence goes on from CAYWSS010000108.1 coordinate 10,612, forward strand.
GGTGAATGGTGAACGGCAAATTAAAAAGGTTCACCATTCACAATTTACCATTCACCATTCATAGTTCCGTTCTTTGCGCCCGGCTTTGGACTGTTCGGCTTCGGCTTGGGCGGGGCGGTTGAGGGCCAGCAGGCAGCGGGCTTTGGCCCGGTTGATGTCCGGCTCCGGCCAATCGCGTTGTTCGGCTTTTTCAAAGGCTTTTAAGGCTTTGGCCGGGCGGTTTAATTTTTCGTAGCACAGGCCCTGAATGTAGTAGATGTAGCGCATTTCGTAGCCGGCCGAAAGCATGGCTTTGGTTTCGCGCAGGGCTTCGGGCCAGCGTTCCAGGGCAAACAGGGCGCGTAATCGCTCGCCGCGCAGGGCCGGACCTGGTGATTTTTTGCCCGTATTTGATAAGATTTGCAGGGCCTGCCGGGGCTGGTCGCCGTAATTGAGAATGGTGGCCTGATGGAGTAACAGCCCTTGCCGCGTGTCGGGATTTTTGCCGTTGGCGGCCAGCCCGGCCTGGGCAATGGTAAAGGCTTCCTGCAAGCGATTTTGGTTTTCTAAACAGCCGAGCATGTGCAAAAACCACTGCCCGTCAACCTGCCCGCCGGCCTGTTCTCGCTGTTGGGCTAATGTTTGCAGGGCGATGTCCGCGCCGGCAGGCGGCGCCGGGGGGCGTTCTTCTGATTTGAAAAAGTCGGTGCCGGCCAGCAGGGTGGCGTGGACTTCGCCCAGGTGGGGG
>CAYWSS010000109.1:0-11299 GCA_964460505.1 uncultured Caldilineaceae bacterium
GTACTCTGCAAATTCTTGCCGGACAGGGTGCGCCATCCACAGCGCCCAAAACCCGGGCCAGCGGGTAAATGAGAGAAACACGCCCTCCGGTTCAAGCGCTTGCACGGCCCGGGTTATGGTGGCCGTCTGTTCTGCCACAAAACTTTCCATTGACGGGGGAATGCCCACGTACCAATCGACCATTTCCATTGGCTGCCCATTCGAGCCGATGGCTTGCAGGTTGGGGTGCGCTTTCAACGCTTCGGGGTTAAAAAAGGTGCAGACGGTGGCCCAGTAGTCGATACCCACTTCGGCCAACGCATCACGGAATTTGCGGTCATCGTAACCGGCGTAGCGTTCGGCCAGTTCCGGCGGCACCACGCTGGGCACGGCGCTGTCCGGCATATGCAGGTACCGGCTTTGGGCCAGCACAAACGTTACGCCCCAATCATGCAAACAGCGGGCCGCCGCCCGGTAAGACAAACCGTATTTCAGATACCAGTCATTATCATAAATTTTTACGCCAACTTCAAATTTTTCCATTTTTTCGCCTCAAATTGTGTATCGCAAGCCCTCCAGCGATTTGAACAGGTACGGGCTTTCCAGATTTACGGGACTGCTGCCGGCGGCTTCAATTTCTCCGGTTAGCAGGCGTAGTACAGCTTTTTGGGTATTGGGGTCGGGCGAATAAGCGTTGATTACCAGCGGCACGTGCGGCATTTCGTACGACAGATAGGGCGTGCCGTAGGAAATGACGGCCAGCCGGGGATGGTGCGAAGCGATAAGCGCCCACACGTCGCGCATATAATCACCGGCGGGCCGGATACGCCCCGTTCCCCACGAAGGGCACAGCGCCACGTTAATCAAAATGGCATCGTAATCATCAGCAAAACCGGTCTTTTTGGCCAACCGGCCAACGTGTTCGGTTTCGTTGAAATGAACCACCTCCACGCCGCGCTCGCGCAGCAGGGTATCAAATCCATTGACGTTATCGTCAATATCGCCCCGCAGGTGATAACTGAGCAGCCGCATCCCCGGCTCTAACTTCAGGGGCAGCGCCTGGTGACGGTCCCTGACCACCGTCAGCGACTTTTGGGCGATGGTCTGGCTTAATTGCTGAAACTGCTCGCCCTCCGCTGCCGATTGTGGAATGGGACCGCTGTTTTTGCGCAAGCCAAGCTGCTCTTTCAGGGCCAGTATTCGCCGCACAGATTGGTCGATGCGGGCTTCAGTCAATCGCCCGGCGTCAACTGCCCGTTTTAAAATATCAAAGTCCCGCCTGGCTTCGGAGAAGAGAATCATATCGCTGCCGGCCTCAATTACGGCCGGGATAATCTCCTCAAACGGGCCAAAGGCGGTGACACCGGCCATATCCAGCGCATCGGTGATGATGACGCCCTCAAAACCCATTTTTTTGCGCAGCAGCCCGGTGGTAATCTTTTTGGACAGCGTCGCCGGCGGCGCATTTTGAATGTGCGTACCGTCACCGGGGTCAAACGCGGGCAGAGAAATGTGCCCAATCATAATGCTCCACACGCCCAGGTTAACGGCTTCCTGAAACATGCGCCCACTCAGGGCCAGGTACTGGTCTGCCCGCAGCAGGTTGAGCGTGTTGGTAATGTGCTGGTCGCGGTCATCCAGGCCGCCGCCGGGGAAATGTTTGGCCGAAGCGGCTAAACCGTTGGCTTGCATCCCCCGAATCATTGCCCCGGAAAGGCGGGCAATCCGGTCGGGGTTGTCGCCCAGGCTGCGGGTGCTGGTGCCGGGGTTGTAGGGGTTAATATTCATATCCACAATTGGCCCAAATGCCCAATGCACGCCACAAGCCCGCCCCTCTACCGCGGTGGCTCGCCCCATTTCAAAGGCCAGCGTTTCATCATCTGTGGCGGCCAGGGCCATTAAATCCGGAAAGGTGGTGGCATCTTCCACAATTCTGCCGGCGCCATTTTCCAGGTCAGACGAAATAATCAGCGGTACCGGGGAGTGTTCCTGAAACCAGCGGGTGGATGTTAGAAACTGCTGCCGGGTACCGGAAAAAAGAAACACCCCCCCCGGCTCTACCCCGCCAAGTACCTTGTCCCGCCCTGCTTCAGAAGCGGAGGGTCGAATGCAGGGGTGCAAAAGCTGGCCAATTTTCTGGTCCAGGGTTAAGTTGGATAATGTTTGTTCAACCCACTCGGAGTTGACTGGAAGTGGTGGAAATTCTCGCATGTTGTTTTCCTCAGACTGATGTGTTGCAAGGCGAGACGGCGATGAGATTTTGCCCATCCCCGCCGCCTCACGTTATTTTCGTTTTTCAAAATTGCGGCAAATAGGGTTGGTTGGTTTGCAGCATATCATCAAGCAGTTGCTGTATCTTGTCGGCGGGCGGGCCAAGCGGGTGGGCCAGCAGGGCCTGGTAGGCTGCGTTTTTATTGCCGGTTGCGGCGGCCTGGGCGGTTAGAATTTCGTACGATTTTACGTGCGCCAGCAGCCCAAAACAGGCGGTTGGCAGCGGCCTGGCAGGAAGGGGATGAATACCCGCCTTATCCACGCGGCAGGGCATTTCCAGCACCCAATCGGCGGGCCAGCCGGAAATGGCTGCCGCGTGCGGCGCGTTGACAATGTGGGTTTCGCCCAGATTGTTGTAATGCGCGTTGAGCAGTTGGGTGGCCACGGTGGAATAGTAGGCTCCGCCGCGTTTCATCAGGGTTTCGGGCGGCTCAATGCGGTCCGGTTCGGCATATTGTTTCAGCAACTCGGCTTCCACGGCCATCACTTCTTCTGCGCGGGAGGGAGGCCATTTTTGTTGCTGCGCAATTTTCTGGCCGGTGTAGTAGTAATATTCCAGGTAGTAGTTGGGGAACATATTTAAGGATCGAATGGTAGCCGCGTCCCATTCCGGTTCGTTGGAGCTTTCAATCTCCTGCAACAGAGCTTTGATGACCTGCGGCCAGACATCCTCTCCCTTAACTTCAAAGCCGCGATGCCACGACAGGTGGTTCAGACCGAGCGTTTTCAATTCGGCCTGAGCCGGGTCAATTTCCAAGCCCTGATGCCTTTTCAGCATGTCGATAATGCTCATTTTGGCGGTAATGGGCACATTGCACACCCCCACGGCAGAGACTTCCGGCGCGTAGCGGTTGAGCGCTTCAGTGACCAGCCCGGCGGGGTTGGTAAAGTTGACCAGCAGCGCCTTTGGAGCCAGTTGGCGCATGTCGCGGGCGATGCTCAAAATTACGGGGATGGTGCGCAGGGCTTTGGCCATGCCGCCCACGCCGGTGGTTTCTTGCCCCACCAGGCCGTATCGCTTGCCCAGATATTCATCGTTGCGGCGAGCCTCCATGCCGCCCACCCGCAGTTGGGTGGTAACGTAGCCGGCACCTTTAATGGCCTCTTGCTGGTTGGTGGTGAGATGTACGGCAAAGGGAGCGCCTTTGGCCTCAACCATTCGCCGGGCAAAACCACCCACAATATCCAGCCGTTCCTGAGAAATATCAACCAGCCACAATTCCGTCAATGGAAAAGAGCCGGCACACGCCAAAAAACCGTTAATCAACTCGGGGGTGTAGCTGGAGCCTCCCCCAAAAACCGTAACTTTCATGATTTAATCACCTGCCTAAATTCTCTTGCTGGAGTACATAAAGTAAAATGGATTGCGGCGGCACAACAATGTCCGGGCTATTATCAATTGTTTGAACGCCAATCGGTTCGGCAGGATGTTCTTTATCAAACAGCCACATTTCAGCAGAATCAGTTGGCGTAAAATTTTCCAGTTGAAGCGGCTTGCAGATTTCTTTCGGGCCAAGGTTAATCAACAAAATTGTAAGCGGGCCATCCTGACGACGCGCGGCAAAAATGGATAGGTCGGGGTCATCAGACGAGGCGTAGACCAGCTCATTGCCAAACTGGTGGTACATTTGATAGACGTAGTAGGTTGGGCGCACATCAAATTTGTTCAACAATCCCCAGCCGCCCTGGCTGGTTTTGCTTTGCAGCAAAAAGTAAGCCACAATATCTACTTTTTGGCGGATTAAGCGCCCTAACACATCGCCCCACCAGAGGGCGTTGTAAAACGAATCGGGGGTGGCTTCTCCGCCGGTGGCGTGAGACCAATCGGAATTGATTTCACTGACGGCCACCGGAATATCCCGCCCGGTTGTTTCGCGGATGAGCGCCCGCAGGTTGGGGATAATGGTATCCCACTCGCGGCTGTTGGCCCGCAGGTTGTCGGTGGTTAGCGGCGGGGCGGACATGCCGGTTGGAAAGGGATAGCGATGAATGGATACCACATCCACTATGTCGCCGTTGGCCTGTAAAAACTCACGCAGCCAGTCCCGCCCGGCTTCATCACGCGGGTCGAAGTCGGGATCGCCTTTGTACTGGTGCGTTTCGGGGCCAACAAGCTTTATGGTAGGGTCTACCGCGCGCATCGCTTTGGCAAATGCGCGCCATTCTTTATTGTAACGCGCGGTATCGTAATCATCATACATGGTGTAGCTGGTGTAGAGACTGGGTTCGTTGCCAATGCTCCAATAACGCACGTTGTAATCATTTTTAATATTGCTGTAGCGAACCAAATCTGCAGCGGCCTGGGGGCTGCCGCCCGGCATGCGTACATTTATTTTTGGCTCGGCGTTTATGTGGCGGGCCAGCGTTATAAACTGGTCTATCTGGTAATCCTTTAAATCGTGCTGGTCGCCCCATTCCCCGCCCGGAAAACGCAGGTAGGTGATGCCGGACGCCTGGGCCTGGGGCAACAAATCGTACGGAACGGAAATCCAGGGGCCGTAACTGGCCCCATAAACCAGGGGGCTGATGGGGCCAAGGCTTTGCCCGGCATCAACAAATAATGCCTGCGGAACCGGGGTGGGCGCGGGGGTTAGCGTGGGGAGTGCCGGGGCGGACTGCATTTGGCCGGATTGACCGGCGCCACAGGCCACGCAAGACAGGGCCAAAATTGCGCCCAAACTCCAGGTTGTCAGCCATTTTAATTGTAACGACATGGCTTACTTTTCAACTCCGGTAACCACAACACCCTGCATAAAGAATTTTTGAGCAAGGAAGAATAGAAATACAGGAACCAGCAGCCCTAACAAAGCGCTGGCCTGAACCAGGTGCGGCTCGAAGGAGTAGAGGGCGTTGTAATCCTGAATGCCCAACGCAATCGGCTGCAAATCCCGGCTGCCTGAGAGATAAACCAGCGGGCCAAAGTAGTCGTTCCAGGCCCACACAAAGTGGAACAGCCCCACCGCCACCAGGGCAGGGATGGCTTGGGGCACGATAATCGAAATCAGGGTGCGCAGCGGGCTGGCCCCATCAATCATGGCCGCCTCATCCATTTCTCTGGGGATGGTCATAAAAAATTGACGCAGTAGAAAAACGTTGTAGGCATTGGCAAAAAAGTGAGGCACAATTAGCGGCAGCCAGGTGCCGACCCAGCCAATGCGATGGAACAGCGCGTACGTGGGCACCAACGTCACAAATTGGGGCAGAATGATGGTGGCAATCAAAATGGTGAAAATTACGTTTTTCCCCGGAATTCGGAAACGGGAGAAGCCGTAGGCCACCACGGTACAGGAAATCAACGTACCGATTGCCCCCACCACCGCAATGACAAAGGTATTGCGCAACAGCAAGGGCATTCGCAATTCTGTCCACACCTCGGTAAAGTTCTCCCATTTGGGAGCAAATGTCCAGACCGGTTCCAACGTTCGCCATCGCCCCTGCCATTCAACGGCCTCCGCACCCGGATTTTGCGGGTCGATAAAGAGGCTCGATTCGCGGCCCTTTTTAAACAAAGCCCACTCATAAACAGAGCCATCTTCGGCGGGCACCTCATAAATAGGGTATTCTTTTTCCTCAACCGTAGTCACAGCCTGTTTGGCCGGCCAGAGCGGGGCATCGGTTTGGGTAATCATGCCCCTGTCTTTAACTCCGGTGGCAACCATATAAGCAAACGGTGACAGGAAAGCGGACAAAATCATAAAGGCAAGCAGGCTGATGCTGCCAACAGCTAATAACGGGCGTATCCAGCGGGTCACAATCGGCGATGTTCGCGCTCTTGAATTATTAATGGGCCGGGTAGTTTTTGCTTGACGGGTCACCATTTATGCCTCCCCTCCGGCGTAATAGACCCAATATTTTGCAGTGGCAAATAACAGCGCCGTGGCAGCCAGAACAAAGATAAACAAAATCCAGGCCATTGTTGCGCCATAACCCATGTTAGAGTAGGCAAAGGCCTCTTTGTACAACTGCATGGCAAAAAAGCGGGTTTTGTTTCCGGGGTCGCCGGTGCCGCCTTTAAGCACAAAGGGAATAAGAAAATATTGCACAATGCCGATGACAGACAGCACCAGGTTAAAGAAGATAATCGGCGTAATCATGGGGATGGTGATGTGGATAAAAGAGCGAAACCAGCCGGCCCCATCCACCCGGGCGGCATCGTACATTTCGCTGGGAATGCCTTGCATGGCGGCCATGGTAAACAGCATCATATTGCCAACGCCCCACAACCCAATAATCACCAGGGCCGGGTAAATCCAGACGATAGAATTGAGCCAGTCCGGGCCGGTAATGCCAAACTGGGCTAAAAACAAATTGATCCAGCCGGTCTGATTGTTCATCATGCCTTTCCAGATGTAAACCGCAGAAACCAGCGGCACAATAAAGGGCACGTAGAACAAGGTGGTAAACCAGCGCTTGCCGATGAGATGTTTGCTGTTCAGCAGGGCAGCCATCAATATAGGCTGAATAATTGCAATAGGCAACGCAATCAGGGCAAAACGCAGCGAAACCATGGCCGATTGCAAAGCCACCGGGTCTTGAAAAAAGTGAATATAGTTACCTAATCCCACCCACTCTGTTTCAGCGGAGTGGAGAAGATTAAAGTTGGTAAAAGAAAATATCAAAGAGGCAATCATGGGCAGAAAAATCCAGAGGAAAAACCCAATAATCCAGGGAGAAAGAAACACCAACCCCCACAACGCCTCTCGCCGGGCCAATTTACTCATCGACCTGAAACGCTTTAATTTTAAGTTATTAACCGAAAATTCCGAAAGTATTGTTGTCATAAACCATTCCTTCGCAGCTTCACCAGGCCCGCACAACACTTTTCTATGGGGCCTGATGATATTTGCACTTGCCTGTATAGCATTCCAGAAAAGTTTTCGCCCAACGATTTACGCATTACGGATGTTATTTAGAAAAAAACTTTTCCGGGCATTTATAATCAATGAAGTATCTTCTTAAAAAGCAGAGGCGAGGTTACTCAAACAGTGATTCTTTTGCACTGGCACACCCAGGTCGAGTGACCTCGCCCCTACTCAGTTGAGTTTGGGCCCGACCCACATTCGGGCCGGGCCCAGAAGAAGGAGAGCGATGGTTGCGTTGAAACACGCAACACATTATGGAAAGCGGAAACTAAGGTTTCTGTTCTTCATCAAAGATTGCTTGCAAATCGCTTTGCAACGTATCCAACTCGGTATCAAGGTTAATGGTTGGGTCGGAATGGTACAGGCTTTGGAAAGCTTCCAGCCGGTCGAAGGCTTTGGAGTAGTTGGGCAGGTTAGATTCGTGGTTGGGGATATCCGGGTAAGCCAACCCGTCAAGGGCTACTTGCCAATCTACGCCTTGCGGGAATTTTTCATCAAGTTGAGTAAAAAATTCTTTTTGCAAACTCTTGCGGGCCGGCATGCCCCCGTACACCTGAAGCAGGTCGCCGGCGGCATCGCCAACCAGCCAGGACAGAACCTTAAACGTGGCTTCGGGGTTTTCAGTAGATTCCAGAACGCGGAAGGTGTCTGCGTGTAATTTTACGGTTACATCGCCATTTTCATTGTAGGAGGGCACAACCGCCATGTCCCAGTTGGGCACGTTACCGTTGCAGCAGGTGTACCACAGGTGGACATGGGACATGGCCAGGTTGCCGCTGTCAAAGGTGTTGCCGGCGGCCAGTAAATCGCTGTTTTCGTAAGCCTGGTTGGGCATAAAATGCTTTTTATGCATGCCGTCAAAGTACCAGTGGAAAGCTTCTCGCCAGCGCTCGGAAATATTGGCATTGCCTTCTGCGTCTACAATGCTGTCGGCTCCAAAAAGGGCGGTTGCTTCTCCTCTGGGCAGCGTCCACAGGGTGTGGTAGCCAAACTGCTCAATGGCATCGGGGTCAAAATCGGGGCTGGTTGCATCGTTGCCGTTGGCGTCAACGGTTAGCAGCATGGCCAGCTCTTCCAGTTTTTCCACGGTCCAGGGGTCGCCGTCTGCGTACGGTTCGCCGTATTTGTGGGGGGGGTACTCAAGGCCGGCTTCATCAAACAGGTCCCGGTTGTAATAAATCATTGAGGGGAATACTGCAAATGGAATACCGTAGGTGCCTTCGCCCTCAATGCGATAGGCGTTAACTGCACCTTCATCAAAGTCGCTAAAATCGTAGTGGGTGGCGACCAGTTGAGGCTCCAAATCCAGGAAGAGGCCTTCAAACTCGTTCACGCCACTTTGGCCAACCGGCCCCACAATATCGGGGGGATTACCGGCGGCAATCTGAGTCTTTAGCTGGTCGGCGGCTTGTTCGTTGTCAATAAATTCAACGACAAGCTCAATTTCGTCCTGTGATTCGTTAAACTGTTTAACCAGTTCTTCCTGGGCAGGCATCTGGGCCGGGTCGGTTCCGGTGCCCAGGCCAACGTACCAGCGAACGGTTACTTTTTCATCGGAAGCGGCCGGGGCCGGGTCTTCGACAGCCACTTCTTCTTTTTCCTGAACTGCCGGCTCTTCGGCGGCTTCTTGCTTTTCGGGAGCCGGCTGCTTTGCTGCGGGGGCAGATGCTCCGCCGCAGGCGGCCACTAACAGCCCCAGTACCACCAACATTGCTACTACTAAGAAATTAGATTTTTTCATCAGGATATCTCCTCGCTTGGATAACTATTGTTAACTATCATTGTTTTTTTAATTACCGTTAATCTTGTTGTATTCAGTATCCACCTCCTTTGCCGGGTACTGATGTAACCGCTTTTATTTAATGATAAAATTTTTTGGCTATGCCCCGCACCAGGATCTCCGATGATGAAACATGTTTCACCCGGCGTGGATTCGTTACGAAACCTGAGTTTCGTAATGCGCCGGGTGCCCAAACCGGGCTTGGGCACCCGGCGCAAATTCCTGTTCGCCAAACTAATTTTTTTGACCGCATCCACAAGACCGGCGAATGACCAACTCTGTGGGCAACAGCACTAACGGGTCGGCCCGCTGGCCGCGGATAAGCTGCACCAGTTGAGTCATTGCCTTCCGGCCTACGGCTTCAATGGGGGCATGCACGGTAGTGAGGGCGGGATTCAAATATTGAGAAAGATACGTGTCGTCAAATCCAACCACCGCAACATCTTCCGGAATGCGCTTTCCCAATTGATTGAGGGCGGCCATTGCCCCCATTGCAGATTCATCATCACAGCAAAAAATGGCGTCAAATTCCACCTTATCATTAAGCAGACTCTCCACGGCAGAATATGCTCTTTCTCGATTAAATCCACCCACCGAAATCAGAGCCGGATCAAATGGAATTTTGTGCAAGGCGAGACTTTCACGGTATCCCATTTCGCGCCAGTAGGAGTCCTCTTGCTCCTCCAATCCGGTCAGAAACGCTATCCGGCGATAGCCATGTGCCACAATTAAATGGTCAACTATCTTTTGGGCGCCCAACTTATTTTCAATTGTTACACAGGGGATATGCAACCCGGCGGGTGGGGAGTGATGGATTAAAACCAGTGGAAACTCAATTTGCACCAGATGGGTTAATTCTTCCTTCGGGATGCTATCGACAAATACCAGCATACCGTCGGTGTTGTGCTCACCCAGCGGTGATGGCGTGGCGGCGGCAGGTGAGTACCCCCCCCCGGTTGAGTAAATGAGCAGATTAAATCCATATTCTCTGGCGCCGGCTTCAATGCCGCGCAGCATTGGCGAGAAAAAATCGCCGGCAATATCGGAAATGAGCAGGCCAATAGTGTTGGTTTTTCGGCTGGCCAGCACCTGAGCGGCAGCCCGAGGGCGATAATTTAGTTCGGTGATTGCGCGGCGAACCTGCGATACCGTATGGGGGGCAACCGGAGCGGTTTGATTGATGACCCGGCTAACGGTAGCAATAGAAACACCGGCCCGTTTGGCGACATCACCAATTGAAGCTCGATTCCGGTTTTTTGATCTGGGTTGAGAATTCACCACTGAACTCCAGAGAAAATTATTGCTCTACAGAAGTTATGTAAGCGTTTTCTGTAAGCGTTTACATTATATCAAAAAGAACACCGGCTGTCAAGCAGAAAAATGATGTCCATTTTTCTGTAGGCAGTAATTCTAAATTTTCAACCTGGCAGCTTACCGCTTGTTTGCCAGAAAACCCCATTTGTGTATAATTGCAGGCAATCTTGCGTAAAGGGCGCAAAGATGCCGGATTTTGTGGCAGGCAATTTCGTTTTTCAATTTAAAATGCTCAAAAAATCGATGATACTGACAATGATAGCCTGAAGCTAATAGGGTACCCCACATTACATGTGGGGTTTTTGTTTTTTTTCGGCATTGTGTGAAAAAACCCTCAAAGATTTCTGATAGAGTTTTTATAAACAAAGTCAGCCCTGTTATCAGCTTATTCCCTGACAAAACCGTGTCTAAAAACCTTTGAGGTCTGAAAAAGTTATTCGCTCTGCCCCCCGTTAGAAAACAAACACGAGTCATTTTAATTCTGAAAAAAACCGTATAGAATTACAATTAAGCAAGCTTTTTCAAAAAATAATTTAATAGGATAGGATAGGATAGGGAAAAAGATATGAGTCTTGAAAATGATTTGCAGCAGGAGCAAGTAATACATTTAGATGTTAGCAAATACACAGAAGTTACTTCCGGCACTTCCGTTAAGGATACAATTGAGCAGATGCGCCGGGAAAACAACAACTGTGCATTAGTTACCCAAAATGGCACGTTGGCGGGTATTTTTACTGATCGAGACCTTTTGCGGAAAGTTGTCACGTCTCCTGAAACCTGGGACAATCCCATTGACGACGTTATGACAACTTCACCCATTACCGTACAGCCTAATACCCCGGCCTATTCGGCCCTGGATTTAATGGATCAGGAACGCTTTCGCAATGTGCCGGTCATTGATGACCAGAAACGTGTTATTGGTAATTTAACCCATTACGCCATCATCAAATATCTGGCCGATCGATTTCCGGAATCTGTTTATAATCTTCCCCCGATTCCTGACAGAGTAACCAGAAAACGGGATGGAGCATAAGAAAGAAATTTTGGCATCGCTTCAATGTATCCAAATAATAGGTTTACACTTTAGGCCAAA
>CAYWSS010000110.1:0-11275 GCA_964460505.1 uncultured Caldilineaceae bacterium
CTTAGGTGGCTCGGTCAGAGACCGGCCACAGCACCGGGTTTACTGAACCTGTACCATTCGGGGGCAGCGGTGGCCGAAACGCAGCTCAAAACCAGCAAACGATTGGCCCAATCGGAAATCAAGTCCTTTGCTAGCCCCAACCGCTTGTGCTAAAATTACGCTCTGGCGAGGCCAAGTGGCCAAGCCAGGTCAATTTCTTGTTTTTTGTTGAACAAAAATGGTGGCTGGCAATGGCTACAATTTATGAACATATCACTTTGAGTCCCGATACTAAACTTGGGCACATTGATGAGCAGGGTGATATTTTTGGCTACATAGAAACCTCTGGCCAGGAAGAATATGTTGGCCGGGTTGATTACGACGAAGGCGTGGTTTACCTTCTGGTTCTGGAAGAAGACACCGAAATAGCCCTGGGTTGGATTGATGAAAAAAACAAAATCATCGCCTCATTTGAAGAAGAAGACATTGAAATTGGCTACGTTAAAGACAACGGCGATCTGTACTACTACATTGCCAAAAATGACTCTCACTATATTGGCCGCGTGTCAGATATAACCGACCCGGTTGAAGGCGCGGCGGCGATGCTGATATTCTTTGAGTTTGAAGAAGACGACGAAGATACAATTGAGTAGGCTGCCGATTAGCTTTATTTGCTGTAACTATTCAGGTAACACAGAGACACGCAGAGAACACACGGAGATACCCGGAGATTTTGATTATTTTTCTGTTTTTCTCTGTGAAACTCTGCGTCTGCTCCGTGAATCTCTGTGTTACTGAATAAAAATATGATTTGCTCAAAGAGTCTCCCTGGAAATCCGGCAGAGACTCTTTTTTCAGAACAAACCGGAGTATTCCATTTATGACTGATCCCGTTTGGAAAAAATATCTAACCGACTGGAATGAAGGGCTTGGCGTCGTTTACGAGCGTTTTATATTAAACGACTATCTGGATGAAATTATCGAGCAGCACGGCATCGGAACCGCGCTGGAAGCGCCGCTGTACGGCATGGCCGGCGTCAGCGGCATCAACAGCGTACGGCTGGCCGAGCGCGGCTGCGACGTAACCCTGGTCGATAACAACCGCGAACGCATCGAAGGGGTGCAAAAAATCTGGAACCGGCTCAACCTGCCGGCCCGGTTTTTGCTGCACTACGATTTTGCCCACCTCCCCTTCCCCGATAACACTTTTGACCTGGCCTGGGAATGGGCCGGGCTGTGGTACTTGCCTGACGCCGAATCACTGCTGCGAGAACTGGCCCGCGTGTCGCGCAAGCTGGTATTTGTGGCTATGCCCAACAACATTCAGGTGGGCTACCAAATGCGCAAGTACGTCATCGACCGCGATTTTTTCCCGGGTGTTGATGAACGCTGGGTGCAGATGAGCCGCATCAAAAAAACGCTCAGTGGGGCCGGGGTGCAATTCATTGATGAGGGCGTGCTGGATGTTCCCCCCTGGCCGGATACGGTCATGCCTGCTGCCGAGGTGCTGAAACGGTTGGGCATCAAAAGCAAGAAGCTGGATGACCAGTTTACCGGCGAAGGCTGGACCTGGAACACCATGGCCTACTATCTCAACCAGGAACCGGACCTGCGGGAGCGGGTGATGAAATATGCCTGGCTTGATCACGCACCCATTCCGTGGCAAATAAAAACCGTGTGGGCGCATCACCGGTATGTGTTGGGTCGAGTTTAACGCTTGAAACATTGGGCTCTACAGGATTTCGCAGGGTCAAAGTAAAGAATTTGCCACGGATTGCACGAATTAACACGAAAAAATAAAAAATCAGTGAAATTAGTGTAATTCGTGGCGGATACCACGCTTTTTATAGAGCGATCCTGCAAACTACCAGAGAGCCAAACATTGAAAGGATTTAACCCTACGTGTCAATTCTAGTAACCGGCGCGGCCGGATTTATTGGCAGTAATTTAACCGAAACCTTGCTCAATTGCGGTGAACAGGTGGTGGCGATTGACAATTTTAACGATTATTACGACCCGGCTCGCAAGCGGGCCAACGTCGCGCCGTTCAAGAATCACCCCAACCTGTCGCTCTACGAGCAGGATTTTTGCAATGCCGAGGCCATCGGGCAAATCTTTGCTGAACACAAGCCGCGGGCTATTGCCCATTTGGGGGCCTACGGCGGCGTGCGCTATTCTATTGGACGGGCGCAGCTTTACACGCAGGTCAACTTTGTGGGTACGGTCAACCTGCTGGAGGCCGCCCGGCTGAACAAGACCGGCATCTTCGTATTCGCCTCCACCTCATCCGTGTACGGCCACACCGAGCAGATTCCCTTTATCGAAACTGACCCCTGCAATCGCCCGCTGGCCCCCTACCCGGCCAGCAAAAAGGCCGTTGAGGTAATGGGGCACACCTATCACAATCTGCACGATATGAATTTTACGGCGCTGCGTTTTTTCAGCGTGTACGGGCCAAAAGGCCGCCCGGATATGATGCCGTTTATGGTCACCGACCGCATTGTCAAAGGCGAAGAAATCAAGCTGTTTGACGCCGGGCAAATGTACCGGGACTGGACCTACGTCGCAGACATTGTCAGCGGCATTTGCGCCGCGCTGGAACGTCCGCTGGGTTACGAAATTATCAACCTGGGCCGGGGTGAACCGGTGTTGATGGCCGATTTTGTCAACATCATCGAGGAGTTGGCGGGCAAGGAAGCCGTGTTGTCCACCCCTCCCGCCCCGGCCAGCGAACCAAAAATCACCAATGCCAACATCACCAAAGCCCGCCGTTTGCTGGATTACAATCCGCAAACGCCCGTGCTGGATGGATTAACCAGATTGTGGGAGTGGTATCAGGGAGAAATGATGAAGGATGAAGGATGAATTAATACTTCTGTTTCTTGGTTCATACTTCTGCATTCATCCTTCATCATTACTTTCAGCTTTTTATGAAAAAATATAAACGACTCTGGATTATCCTGGCACTGAGTGCAATTATGATTGTGGCGCTCGTTCGGCTGGGCAATATTGATATTAGTTTTAAAACCCTGGGGCGCGTTCGCTGGGAATGGTACCTGCTGGTGATATTTTCTTACTACGCCAGTGTCATTGCCCGGGGCTGGCGCTGGCAAACTATTCTTAAAGCAATGGGCTGGCCGGTGGGCTTTGTTTACACCAACGCGCTGCTAATTGCCGGACTATTCCTTAACGCTATTCTGCCGGCCCGGGCCGGCGATATTGGCCGGGTGGCGATGCTCAAACAGGACCACAAAATTCCTGTGTCGCAGGGCATTGCCTCCATCGCCGGCGAGCGGGTGCTGGATGTATTTTCCCTTTTGGCGCTGGCTATTGTGGGCGCGTGGCTGGCCCTGCCGGGCCGTATTCCCCCTGAAGTTTTGCAATTTATGATGGTGATGGGGGTGCTGCTGGGGATTGGCGTGGTTGGGCTGCTGGTTATTTTTGGAATAGAAAAGTGGCTACGCGAATTTTCTATTCTGAAAAAACTCCTGCCTGATAAACTGTGGGGCTTTTATCAAAAAGCCCTCGATTTTATTTTTTCGATGATCAACGGCATTCGCATTTTGGCCAGGAAACCGGGCGCGCTGCTTTTTGTTACCGCCCAGAGCTTTTTTGTGTGGCTGTGGGATGCCCTGATGCTCTATTTTATTCTGATCAGTCTGGGTATTTTGCAGCCGTTCAGCGTCAGCCTGTTCAGTTCGATGGGGGGTGCCCTGGCCACGGCCATTCCGCTTACCCCCGGTGCGCTGGGTCAATTTGATGCGGTGGTCATCAGCTTGCTGGCTCTCTTTGGCATCTCCACCGCTGACGCCAGTTTCACTATCCTGCTGCTTCGTTTGGTGCAACTGTGGACCTTCATTCCCGTCAGCGGCATCATCACCTACATTTTTGGCTTCTCCCGGGCACTCAATCTTGGGCAAATTCAGGCCGAAACCGCCGGCTCACAACCGGCACTCAGTTCCAATCCGGTTGAGGGTTGATTTGAATGAGCGAATCGGCAAATCGGCAAATCGGCAAATCAGAAGATGATGCGAGCAATACGCAATACGCATCACGCATCACGCATCACCTCACTCGCCTCTACCACACCCACACCGATTTTATTCTGCTCCTGATCCTGTTTATCACCTTTCGGGTACTGGCGCTGGTGGCTTATCGCCCCGGCGGGTTGGTGCTCGACTTCTCTGATTTTTACTGGTACCGCAGCTTTGCGGAACTCTCGCACCAGGGCTACTACCCCTACGATAATCTGTGGACCACTTATCCTCCCCTTTTTCCGATAATATTATTTGCCCTGTACTACGTGAGCAGCCTGCTCCCTCCGTGGGAACACGCCAACCTGTGGTTCACCCTGCTGCTGGGCGGCTTTTTTCTCCTGTTCGAAATTGGCAATTTTATCCTGCTGTATCTATTCGCCCAAAAAATAGCAAATGAGCAAAGGGGCAAAGGAACGGGCGGCGCAATACGTAATACGCAACCCGCAATACGATCAACCTGGATTTACGCCGCCTTTTTTGTGCCCGTCTACACCCTCACCGGTTGGTTCGAGAGCTACCCCCTCTTTTTCTTCCTGCTCAGCCTGTACCTGCTGCTGAAAAAACGTCCTTATCTGAGCGCCTTTTTTACCGGCATCGGCTTTTTAATCAAACTCATCCCCCTCATTTTGATGCCGGTCGCCGTGCAAATATTCTCAAAAAAACGGTACGCGCTTTCACTATCAAATGGCAAACCAAACGTAAAACAAATTGACAATTCACAATTGGCTATTCGCCATTCACAATTTACCCTGCCCTTTGATGTCCCTCGCACCGCCATTTACGTGGTCATTTTTCTGGTCACGGTCATCGTCATCGCCCTGCCCTTCTACCGGATGAATCCCGATTTGGCCCTCGGTTCGCAACAAATTACCGGGGCGCGCCGGCCCTGGGAAACCGTGTGGGCGCTGATTGACGGCAATTACGAATACGGCATTATCCCCCTGGATATGCGCAACCTGGATTGGACCCCCGGCGATGCGCCGCCTACCCGCATCCTGTGGCCGGCGGTTACGGTTATCTTTGGGCTGGTCTACGCCTGGTTTTACACTCGCCCCCTCAACTGGCAAAAACCGCGCAGCAGTCTGGCTTTTGTGGGCTTTACGTTGTGCCTGTTTATGCTCTGGTCAAAGGGGTACAGCCCGCAATGGTTAGGCTGGATTTTGTTTTTCATCGCCCTGTTGCTGCCCAATATTCGCGGCGTGACCTACGCCGTAATTCTCAGCATTGCCAATATCATTGAAGCCAACTTCTTTTTTATTATGTTTCCCGAAGACCACTGGCTGCTGGCGGCAACAGTTCTGATGCGCACGTTCCTGTTTGCGGCGCTGGCCGTCGAATTTTTGTGGCTCATCCGGCCGCCCTCCAAACCGGTTCAAAAAGCGCGGGCGTGGGGATTGGCCGTATTTGTGGCGCTGCTGCTGGCCGGCATCATTCCGGCCGGAATGGCGCTGGGACGCAGTTATTTTGATCTTCGCCTGCGGCAAAGTCCTTACTCTGCCACCATCAACCGCTTGCAGGGTGAACCGGTCACCGGCGCGCTGCTGCTCAACAGTCACCCGGTTTACAATTGGTTCTATCCCTACCTGCGGCGCGATTACACTCTGTTTATGCTGGATGATTACGCCCCCGCCAGCGATTCCGTGGAGCGACGCACCACGACCTTGCTTAACAGCATCGCCGGGCAAACCGATGTCCTCTGGATTTACGACGCCGATGCTGCGGGAACAACCCCGGCAGAGGAAGCGCTCACCGCCTGGCTCAACGGCCGGCCTCCGGCCCACATTCAGGATATCGACGGCGGACGATTGCTGCTCTTTATTTTAAAGTGACAGATTAACGGCATTTATCTCGAAATAACATCATTTTTTTGATATTTATCTATTGACATCATATTGACAATATGATACAATGTGACACAACAATGGATTTATGGAGGTGTGAGTCATGCACAGAATGCAATTATCATTCACGGAAACTCAATATGAATTTCTCAAATCAGAAGCGTTTGTAGCAAGCAAAAGTATGGCTGCGGTGCTGCGAAATTTACTGGATGAGATTATCCAATCCCGCCAACAAGATTTGCTGGCCAATGATCCTATCTGGGAAGTAATCGGCGTGGCAGAAAGTGTTGATGCCCCCGCCGACATCAGCGAAAACGTAGACAAATATCTGTACGGAGAAGCCGCCGCGGCAGAAACTTATTACGCCCTGCCAAACGTGGCCGAAGGAACCGATGAGTACACTACTGATTGACACCAGCGCCCTGCACGCCCTCCATTACGCCCGAGACAACAACCATGCCAAAGCCGTGGCGCATTTCAAACTGTTGGCCGGGCGAGTCAAACCTATCCTCACCGAGTGGGTTTTTCTGGAAACGATGAATCTCACCAAAGCCCGGCTGGGGCCAACGTACGCCATTGATTACGGGCGCCGGCTCAAAACAAGTAAAGCATTCTATCCGCTCATCCTGACCGATATTGACAAACGGGCCACCTGGGATATTTTTGAACAATATGATGACAAACAGTGGAGTTACGTTGATTGCTCACTGCTGGCCGTGGCCCAGCGGTTGAAAATTCAACGCATCTTTGCCTTTGACCACCACTTTAAGCAGATGGGGCTAACTGTTGTCCCTTGAGCATTGAAATGACCACCGCTCAAGGTGGAGATAAATATGGCCTCCGACCAACCCACACCATCTGTAAAAATTGCGGCTACTCTGGGCGTTCCCCTCTACGTTGCCCTGTTTTTTTTTCTGTTTGCCGTATATCTGCTTACCTACACCCCCCGCATCAACTCCAGCGATGGGCTGGCCATGTTTGCCACCGCCGAAAGTATTGCGCGGCGCGGGGCGCTGGACATTGAGCAAATCCGCTGGATGGATTTGCAGCAGGGCACATACGCGCTGGATGGGCTGCTCTACTCCCGCAAAGGCATTGGTGTGCCTATCGGCCTGCTGCCACTCACCTGGCCGGGATTAATCATCCCCCGAATTGGCCCGGTCAGCGCCAGTTTACTGTTTAATGCCGTGGTTACCGCGTTATCGGCAGTAGTGCTGATAGCCTATTTGGCAGAACTTGGCTTTGCCCGCAGAATTGGCCTGTTTGTCGCCCTCGCGTTTGGGCTAACCACCCTGGCCTGGCCCTACGCCAAGTCACTGTTCAGCGACCCGTTCTCGGGCTTGTTGCTGCTGGTCGCGGCGTACTGCCTACTGAAAATAAGCCGGGGGGCCGGAAAGCCGGGGAGCCGGGGAGAAAAGAAAATCGCTCCTGTTCCCCCCGGCCCCCTTGCCCCCCTGCTTTTCTACCCGTTTCTCGCCGGGCTGTTCCTCGGCTGGAACGTAGCCACCCGTTACGCCGAAGCCCTGTTTTTACCCGTGTACGGCCTGCTCCTGCTCTACTATCTGTTTGCCGTTTACCGTTTACAATTTACGACACCTGCACTGCATGCAGGCGCAAGTGTTTACAATTTGAAAAAATTCATCCTTCACGCTCCGCGTTCATCGTTCATCATTCGACCGATTGCCGCCTTCATTGCCCCCATCCTGCTCATCGGGCTGGCACTCATCGCCTTTAATATCTCCCGCTACGGCAATCCGCTGAATACCGGCTATCTGCCCAACGAAACATTCAGCGCCATCTGGCTCGATGGCATTATTGGCCAGTTGTTCAGCCCCGGCCGGGGCTTGTTGCTGTTCAGCCCGGTGCTGCTTTTGAGTTTGTGGGGATTCTCCCCCTTCTTTCGCCGCTTTCGAGCCGAGGCGCTGCTGGCGCTGAGCATCATTCTCATTCACTTGCTGCTGTACGGCAAGTGGTTTATGTGGCACGGCGGCTATGCCTGGGGGCCTCGCTTTATGATCCCCACGCTGCCATTTTGGGCACTGTTTCTGGCGCCGGTTGTGGAACACGTCTTTCCGGCGGCGGGCAAAACACGGTTATCAACCGGCAGGTGGGCGTTGCGCGTTGCGTTTCTCGCATTGATGGTAATGGGTGTTGTGGTGCAGGTGCAGGCAGTGACCATCGACTTTGCTCCATTTCTCAACTCGCTGCTCAATACTGGGCTGCCGCTTTTTGCCCGCGAGACATTTTTTAAATGGGCTTACTCACCGCTAATCAGCGCCTGGAATTTTATCAGCATGCAATCGCTGGATTTGGCCTGGGCCTGGCAGGGCCAGGTAAATTGGGGGCTGTTGGCAGCACTGCTGGTAAACGTGGTTATTACGGCCATTTATTTGGCCATAGAGGCAGCAAATTTACGGGGGAGCGAAGCGGCAAGCGGCGAATTGGCGGCAGATCAAGCAAGCTCTGCGGCACACCGAATTGGCAAGGCAATTCCATATCCACTCTCCTACTTCTCTACGGCAATCGCGCTGTTTCTTTTGCTGAACCATTCGCACGGCCTGCCCGCGCCCCCGGTGCAATTAACCGTTGCCGATCTTAACCAAAATCTTTCCGCCACAGACGGCGTAATCACCAACGGCCCTGAAATAACCTTGCCCTTTTCCGAAATGTACAAAGGTCACGCGCCGGTACTGGGGCTGAACAACGGCGGATTTCCGTTACCGGACGACATTGTGCGTCGCCTGAACAAAACCAGGGCCGCACACGCCCAAATCTGGTGGATTCCCAACTGGCTGCCCCCGCAAGAGAGCGGCATTGAGCAAGCCCTTGCTGCTGAAATGGTCAAGGTTCGAGACGAAGATTTTGGAGGGCAGAGGTTGGTGTTGTTTGCCGCCCCCCCTGCCCCGGCCAACGCCATGCCCGTTGAGGCAAACTTTGGGCAGAAAATCACCCTGACTACAATCACGTTCGCCCCCGAATCGCTCGCCGGCACAGCGCTGACTCTTGAATTTCAGTGGCGTGCAATTGAGCCAATTCCCGATGATTACCGGGTTTTCATCCACCTGCTGGATGCGCGGGGGCAGTTGGTGGCTCAGACCGATGGGCAACCTGTCCGGTGGACGCGGCCTACGTCAAACTGGACGGTTGGTGAATCTATCATTGACCGGCACGGATTGTGGATACCGGCTGAAGCAACACCCGGCAGCTACCAGTTGCGCGTTGGCTTGTACCAACCGGCTAATGGCAAACGTCTTCATTTGCCGGATGGCGCAGACTCATTACATTTTCCAGTAACCGTTATTTACAACAGTGCGGCAAGCCGCAAATTAACAATAAATAATTAACAAATGATTCTCGCCGCAAAGTGTAACGCAAATGTTGCAAGGTAATACTATAACGCTCCGTAGTCGAACCATTTGCTTGCCACTTCCTCCGCTGACTGCCGGACTCAGGATGTGGGGGCCGGCTGCTTGATCTGCAAAACCTGGATATTTCGGCATTAAACAAATAGGGCGTAAATAACTTACCCAACTGGTGACGGCAACAGATTACGTATTGCGTAAAGAGAAAAATTATACGCAATACGAGCAAACGGGTAAGTTAATTAATTCTCATTTCAAAATATACCCCTGCTTCACCTGGCATTACAAACTTGCCCCCAGATGCCGGTTATCTTCTGAGACCCGGCACCAATTAAATATATCTACCTCAAATCTAACTTTGCCGCCTGCAAAGACGATTTGACCGCTTCCAGAATTTTTTTGGTAGGAGCCATCATTAGCAAATTCTCATCTTTATACGGCTCTACCACTATTATTCCCCATCGAGCCAAATTCTTGAAGCTTTGGGCCACTTGCGGATGATTGGCCAGAGAAGGATTCATTGATGGGGCAACAATTACCGGCCAGTTAGCTCCAATGGCCTCGGCCACCAATGAATGAGGCAAAGTATCGGCAATGCCCTGGGCAATTTTGTTGAGCGTATTAAAGGTAGCCGGAGCCACCAGGGTCAGTCCGGGCGCTCTGCCATTGATAAGCGCGGGATCAAAATAAGATTCTACCAACGTGTGATTTTCCAGATCGGCCAGATGGTACGGGCTGATAATTTGCCTGGCGCCCCTGGTAAGAAGCGTGTAAACCGGCAGATTAAATTGCTGCAACTCTTGTATCAATTCCGGCACACATCGAACGGCGCTGGCTCCGGAAACTACCAGATAAATCGTTTTTAGTTCAGTCATATTAAAACAGAACTCCTCCTCGTATAAAATGTTCGTAGTCAGATACGCAGCGCAGTGGACCTTCGGTCGTCTAAGACCACTCCGCTATCGCTTTAAGACTGACTACGAGCGGATAATAGCTCCTCGTATAAAACCCTCCGGTTTCATTTGGTGCGTATGGCGGGTAGAGGAAAGTGGAGGGACACCCCCCGCGCCATAGGCGGCTCCCTGAATTCGTCACTTCTCCTTGTTAGCTTGTACGGCAACTCTCACCGCTTTAGCCGCCTGATACCCCAGGCTATGTTCCTGCCCGCTTATTTTCAGGGTAAGCGGCCCATTAAAAGGTGATTGCGTGATCAGCCGGATTTCAGTGCCGGGATAGATTCCCAACTGGCCCAAATACCGGAGCAGTTCCGGGTTTCCGTCATCAACCTCTACCACAACCATGTCGGTGCCGGCTGTCATATCTGTTAAGCAGTAACTCTGTTGCGGGGTTAAAATGCCGGACCTTGAAGGAATGGGCGCTCCGTGAGGGTCAAATTGGGGATCACCCAGCGCGGCGGCCATGCGATCTTCCAGGTCCTCGCTGATCACATGCTCCAGTTTTTCCGCTTCCTCGTGAACCCTGTCCCAGGGAACCCCCAATGCTTCGGCCAGATACAGCTCAATCAAGCGGTGGTGCCGCACAACTTCCAACACCAATTTTTCGCCGGATGGAGTAAATTTTACGCCTTGATACGGCTCGTACACTAACAGATTAAGCTCGGCCAGCTTTTTGCACATATTCGTAACCGAGGCCGGAGTTACGCCCAAATGTTCAGCCAGGGCAGACGTAGAAACCTGCTCACCAAACTCCAGGAGTTTGTAAATGGCTTTTAGATAATCTTCCATTGCCTGGCTAATGAGCGTTCGATCCAACAGATTCACCTTTCTCACAAGCTGCTCCAATCCGCGTTGCCCCGGTGCAGTGATGATTATCGAATTCTACCTTACGGTGTGCGAGTGCGCAAACAACTACATCTAACCGGATGCGCCCCAATTTTTGGGACGCCCCGTTCAACCAACTGGTCACAGTTATCTAATCATGATACAATTGGTGCAGAGAAACGTCCCCCGGCATTTGCGGGGTTTTAAGGGTAACTACTCCCCCCCCTCTAACTCCATACGCATCAAGTTTATAATCAGGGTAACTTGAGGGCAAT
>CAYWSS010000111.1:0-11246 GCA_964460505.1 uncultured Caldilineaceae bacterium
GATAAAAACCAGCCCAAAACCATTCACCGTTTATTATTCACCCTTTACAATTTTTCGGATGAACAGGCAAAAATTCAGCTTTTTACCCATTTGTTGCCCACTTTATTAGCTTGATACGTATGCCCCCAACCCCTCCCTCAAGGGAGGGGGGTGAACAAGTACCGTCATTTTTATTGTAATTGCCGGACAATCCTTTTATAACCCCACGGCGATACTTACAGCGGCAGCGATACCAACCAGCAAAAAGAGGGTGCCACCGGCAGCGCTGCCGTAGCGCAGGCGGGTGCGGGCCGGGTGCAGCATCTCGGCCAACGTGTAAAACAGTAGCGAGATGGCCAGTCCAATCAAGACTGTAATAATTAAAATGACCTTGAGCCGTTCGTTGTCGGCCTCATCAAAATGAGGCTGCGGCTCAAGGTCGTTTAGTTGACCGGCTTGTGCCCAGGCTTCGCCCAGGTCGCGCCGGGTGTTGTAACTGCCGTCGCGATTTAAGTATCGTGAGGGAAAGAACAGGCGACTGGCCGCCGCCAGGTCGGCGGCTTCGTCGCGGGCATCTTCCAGGCTGCCTTTATCGGCCACACCGGCCAAATCTTCCTCAATTTGGCGCTGGTACTCATCATTCAAGGTGTAGTCGGTATAGGCCCGGTAACGTTTATACAACACGGCGGTGTTGACAAAGCGGGTGGTCTCGGCGTTGAGTGCAGCTTTCAGACCGGCCCGGTCGGCGTCGTCCGGCTCGGCCAGGCTGGCTTGCCAGGCAATGACCGCTCCGGTCAGGCTGACAACGGCAATCATAATGGCAATGACAACTTGAAAGGCATCGCCTTTGTCATCTACACCTACGTCTATTTTTTCCAGTTCTATGCCCATAGTGCGCTCTTGTGAATTTTTTCTCTTTAAAACCGTAAAACTTGCGTCAAATATTATATCGGCAAGGTGTGGCAAAAATCCAGCTCAGGGTCAAACAGAGGTTACGTAGTACCTATTCAGGATACTCATCAACCTAATTTTGGATGGGGGAATATCTTAAGATTTGTACTTAATATAGCACATGATTGCTATTTTCTCAAGGCTCTTTCATCACGCAGAAATTCCAAATTTGGCGATAAAACCTGACGGGTTTCCAAGAAACCGTGGATTTTAGCCAGAATTACGAAGTTGCCACATATCTTTTGGCAAAATTACGCCAAAACCCGTCAGGTTTGGAGTTGCGGTTACCCTTTCATAACGGTCGTCCGT
The DNA here is from genome assembly GCA_964460505.1 of uncultured Caldilineaceae bacterium. Taxonomy (GTDB): domain Bacteria; phylum Chloroflexota; class Anaerolineae; order 4572-78; family J111; genus J095. The sequence continues at coordinate 1,240 of CAYWSS010000111.1, forward strand.
AACCGTTCGACCAAAACTTGAATCACCCCCTGAGCAATCTCATAACGGTCGGCCATCACTTCGTCAAACGCTTCCTTTTGAATACGAAACAGCCGGGTTTCCGAAACCGCCGATACCGAGGCCAGACGCGGGGCCGGCGACAGAACTTCCATCTCGCCAACCACGGTCCCCTCGCTCAGGTTGGCAATGATTTTGTCGCCATCGTGGACTTTCACCTCGCCCTCGATAATGATGTACATATCATCTTCCAGCGCATCTTTGTGAATAAACATCTCTCCCGGTTCCAGATCCATCTCTTCGACAATGGCGGCCACCGATGCCAGAATGTAATCCGGGGTTTGGGTAAAAATATCGGCGGATTTCAGAATAGCAACTTTTTCAATGGTGAGTAGCATCGTTTAAACTCCTGAGTGTTAATTGGTTCAAGGCAATTGGCCTTGCTCTCAACCCTGAAGGGTTGGACTCCTGTATCATACATCTAAATTTAATAATCATCATTTTCAGCTTCGTGGAGAACAAGATGTCGATAATTGGGAAAATCCCGAAACTGTCCGGCCAGCCTCTCTTTCCCCGTTTCCGCGTACACGGCGTGAAAAGTTGACCATGGATAGTCGTGCAAATTGTTAACGTAGTTATGCTTTATCGGGTTGTTGAGTAAGTAGTTGACCCGCGTGAAATAATCGCTTTCGTCGCGGGGACAGTAATCCCAGTAATTCCACCAAACAGGTTTGGCGCAGTGGGTCTGCTGTCGAATTTGGTAGCCAGATTGGCTGTGGATGCGGCCGATGATTTGAGGCAAATCCTTACCTTTAAAACTTCTCCCCATCCAGTGATAGTGGTTGTCCAGAATCACCCAGTGATGTAGTTCCCACCGGAAGGCGGATAGTGTCTCCTGGATTAGCTCGAGAAGTATTGTTTTGAATGTTATATTTTCCAGTAGGTTACGTTTTTGGTAAATAGCTGCAGTAATGAAATAGTTTGTGTTGTCCAGTAATAAATGGGGGGGTGTATGCTTTGGTTGAGTTAGCATAGCTTTTCTCTGTCTTACCCAGATTCCAGGATTCCAGGCTTTCAGGTTGGTTCCTGCCCGGAGTCCAAGCCTTTAGGCTTGATTTTCAGACAAAGTGATTTTCAAGCCTAAAGGCTTGGACTCCAATTTGCTCTATTTTTTAGGTTGCCAGATGCGCCGCCAAATCCGCCACTTGGGGATCGGCAGATGTCGCCAATTCGGCTGCATATACCTGATACCTTTCCGGAGCCAGGGTGTGCAAGGCCCAGGCTGCTGTCTCGCGGACAGGATGTTCGGTGATAGTCAGAGCTTCCTCAATCACTTCGTCCACGCCGGCAACCCCCAACTTACCGGCAGCATAAATGGCGCAGGCTCGTGTCCAGCCGTGGGTCCAAACACCGGTTGGATCGGCGATAATTTCGCGCAGCCGTTCCGGCTGGCTGATGTTGGTTAGCTCAAACAGTTTCGTTAGCTGTTGAGTGCGCTGCTCAAGCGGCTGGCTGTCATCAACCAGCGGAAAGAGCAGGTTTTTTTGCTGACCGGTCAAGGTTACATCCAGCGTTTCCAGCGCCAGCGCCTTCTGGCCCTTATCGCCCCAGTGGAGTTGTTCCTCCGCCCGGAGTACGGCCCGGCTGTCGTACACAAAGGAGAGCAGCAAAAAGACCCGGCGACGGGCCTGCTCCAATTCGTATTGCAACGTGCGATGCAGATGGGTAAGCGCTTGGTCCTGGCCAATGTCTTGCTGGGCCAGCAGGATACGCAGGCCGTGTTCTACCTCGCCACGCAGGGTGTGTTCTATTTCGGCCATATTTGCCGCTTCGGCGCGATATTCGCATCGGTCCAGGGCTATCAGAACCTGAACCTGAACATCATCATCAGGGTGATTAAGGTGCTGCTTGAGTACTTGAATCACCGCCTCGCCCTTAATATCGCCGCAAACCCGCACCAACCGAATCACCGTTTCTTCGTCATAGTCGGTTTCATCGGCCAGGGCTTTTTCCACCAGCGGCAGCACAGACTCGCGGCCGGCGACCAGTGCAGCCATTGCGGTGGAACGCAGTTGGCGCTGCGATAGGCTGGCAATCACCGGCGGCAGCAGTCGGGGGTGGTTGATCTGGCCGGCGGCAACCAGGGCGGCGCGGCGCACCTCTGGATCATCATCTTGGAGCAAGGGCAATAGGGGATGATAAAAGTTTTGAGTCTCTACTTGGCCAATGACCTGAGCCACTAACCGGCGGTCTGCTGGGAGGGTCGAGTCATCCAGCCGTTGGGTCATATGCTCCCAGGCCGAGACAACGCCGGTGATACCGCCATAACGCAGCAACCCCACCAATGCGCCCCGCTGTACGTCCGGTTCCGGGTCAAGGAGATGAAGCTTCACCACATCAACTGCATCCGCCTCTTGCAGGGCGCATAAGGCGCGTAGGGTCTCCCCTTTGACGGCCGGGTTGGTTTCCGTTTGCAGCAGGTTGGTTACGGCCGGCAGCCCGGCGGCCATCTTACGTTGCTCAACGCGGGTCAGCGCCTCTTGCCGAATATCGGCGTTTGGATGCGCCAGAAGGTTGATTACGTTGCTCTCCAGCGAGGTATGCTCGGCTTGCTGTAACATATCCAGTCCCAGACGGATGTCACTCAGGCGGTTGCTGCCCACGAGTTTTTCAACGACGGCCAAACTGGAAGCATCATCCAGCGAGAGCGTGACTTCGCCCAGCGCTCGTCGGCGCAAGGTTCGGATCAGGGCAGCGCTATATCCATTGTACACCAGCCAACCGGCGGCCAGCCAAAAGAGCGTGATAATCAGCAGAAGATAGACAACGTGAATAAAGGATAGGCCGGGGATGGCCTCGACGCCTAGCAGGACCACACCGGTCAAGCCCATGGCAACCGGGACGCCAATGCCTTCTACCCCGGTTTGGGCTGCCATCCGTTCCTGAGCCGGCAGGGCTTGATAGGTGGCATTGATGGCTGTACGCGTGGCACCATCTGTCAAGACAATATCCAGAATGCGGGTGGCGGTGGCCAATGCAAAAAAGAGTATGCCGCCTACGCCCATCCCCAGGCCTGTTAGCGACATAGCAAGAGCCATCACCACCATAACGCCGGGATTGATCATCAACCCGTAGCGCATCCCAAAGCGGGTGAGAAAAAAACCGGCGAACAGCGTTACAAAAACGATGTCTATAAAATTAAGCACGGCCGAAAAATTGCCAAAGAACGAGGCAAATTCTTCGGCCACAGAATATCTGGCCGAAGCCTGCGAGAAAAAAATGAAGTCTCCAAGTTGCGTGCCCATCGCCGATAACATTTGGTAAAGAAAAATCAGGACAATGTACCGTACTTTTAACAAACTTCCCAGCGATTTGGACGGCTGGCTTCGGCCCGGTTGGTTATCCTGATCTAACTCTGTTTTGAAGCGGCCGGTCGCGGCCAGCAAGAAGCCGAGCATACCCAACATACATACGCCGGCCACAAACAGTAGATTTTCGGTTTGCTGCAGCCAGATCAATAATGGCGAGACGGCCAGCCCGCCCAACATAAACCCCCCAGCAAAGCCGGTTATTATCAGGGGAAAACGGCGTTTGATCTGGCGCACGTTAAACAGGCGGCCGGCCTGGTTCCCCAGCAGCACAAAACCCAGTTGGAGACTCAACGGAAAGGCGACCATCAAAACAAAAGAGAACCAAGCGGCGTTGGACCAGCGTAAAATCAGCCAACCCACAAAAAGTAGCGCGGCAAAGCTGGTTACGCTGATGATGGCTAACTTGGATAAGGGCAAGCGTCTTTGGAGTTCGGCAAAGCCGTAGAACAAAGAGGAGACAAAAATTGCAGTGGCAATGTAAACGTAAGGCAGCTTATCAGGACCAAACTCTGATAGAAAAATGGCGCTGGCCGCAGAAATCAAAAGAGCAGCAGTTAGCCCCAGGCTGGTTGATTGACCAATGAGGAAAGCGAGTGACAGCCGCTCTCTTGTAACCGTATCTAATTCTACAGATGAATTCTGAACCAAATTACACTCTCCTTACCCCGCCTCGTCCCACTCGTAGGCGTCGGCCAGATACAGCAAGCCCAGCGCATCATCAACACCGGTATCAACATCTAAAAGAATTTTCATGGCAAAACTCCCTCCTTTTTTGAGAATAAGCAAATCTGCAAATGGGCAAGTTATACAAAAATTAATTCATCGTTCATCGTTCATCATTCATCATTGTTTTTACGAGGCCTCTTGATCTTCCACCTCTACGACGGCAAAAAATTTCAAAGACCGGTAGCGTTCACGAATCATTTCGGCGTAATCTCTGGAATAAAACTCACCGCACAGATAGGCGTGACCCCACTCGTGGGTTATTTGAGGGGCATCGGGCAGCAGGGCGCGGACACCTTCATCTTGTTGCTGGTTTTGCGGCACAATGTAGACCCGATACAGCCTTTGGGTATCTTCATCATCCAGATAGCCGTTGAGCAGGTTGGTTAGCTCGGCCAAAATTAACGCTTCCTCGCTAGAAACTTCATCATCAGCGGAAACCATCAGGTTAATCAGGTCACGCAGGCGGGCCACGTGCAGGTAAGAGGGGGACAGGGCCAGATAATCCATAGTCCGCTGGCGAACCGTGACAAAATCGGTGGGCGGGCCGGTCAGTAGCTTTTCCTTGATTTCGGCGGCACTGTAATCTATGCCGGAATATTCGATAAACTTCAGAATAAATTCGATTTCGGCGTCGTCCAGCACCTGGTCGATCATGGCCACCTGCTCCAGAATATCCAGCACCAGCTCAAACTCTTGCACTTCATCTTCGCGGTACAGGCGCTCAATAGCCGAGGAAAACTCGGCAACGTTGTAGGCGTCGTGCCAGTATTTCAGATAGATTTCTTTGGGCAGCATCAACACCTTTATCGAGCTTTCGGCCGTAATTGCGGCCTCTTGCACATCCCCACGGATAACGCGGGTATTGCCTAACGGAATCCAGGGCGGTACCGTTTGGGCCTGGTAGCCGCCAAGGGGGGTGCTGACCAGCCCTTCGCCCATGGGCACATAAACAAAACCGGGAGGCGCACCGACTTTGATCAAGATGTCGCCCTCTTTCAGATCGGCCATCCGGACATCGGTGAAGGCTTTGTCGGGATCAATCTCTTTGATTTTATGGCCCGACTGCCCGACGTGAACCAGCACTCTTTCGCGCTGCTCCAGGGTCCAATTTAGATTTCTGGCTCTCAAGTAACGATTCCGCTCGACGCCGGAGATATGTTTTAGCGAGGGCACAATCCGGCTGCGTTGGCCCAGGTCGGGATTAATTTTGTTGAGTTCGACCAAAATCAAGTCGGCAAAATTCAGGTTATCATCCGTTTCCTCGATTAGAATCTGAATTTCCCGGCTGGTTTTTAGGCCGCTTGTATCGGCAGGGGGGCGGATGAAGCTTTCGATGACATCGCGCTGGATATCGTCAATAACTATGGCGGCGCTGTAGGCAGCCAGTCGAGTGGTTTCGTCGTCCAAGAACGCGCCACGATGGAATGACACACGCAAATTACCCTCGTGGGTTAGGTCGCTGCTGGCCATGTTGGCCTCGCCAATGCTCAGAGGATCATCGGATTCTAGCATGAGCAGTTCGCCGCTGCCCTTTTGCAGGGCAATAACGGCGCGAGCCGTGTTTTGGTCGACAAAAATCTGGTAGCCGCCAGAGGTTTTGAGGGTCGTGCCCCGTTGGCGCAGGGCATCGGCCACGCGCAGGGCGCGAAGGGTGTCAACGACATCCGATACCAGTTGGTGGGTTTCCGGATGCTCTGACAAAATCCACTGAAAGGCATCGGTTTCAAAATTATCGTAATAGTTGGACAAGCCGGCAAAGGTGGGTGGCGGTGCGTCGTCAGATTCCAGAAAAGCTTTTTGGCCGGCTCTGGCTTTTTGCAGTGCCTGGGCCAGCCCCAGGCGGGCTTCATCCGCCGGCAGAATCCGGGTGGCGTGTCGAAATGAACCGGCAGAATCGGGCGGCCCACTTTCTGGGGCCGATTGGGTGACGCGGGCCATCTTTTGGGCGGCTTTGACCACCTTTTGTTGATGGTATAGATGATGCAGATTGCTTTCTATCGATTTCAACATTGTTGCTCTGAGTTGGGCCGTATCATTCAGCACCTCGATGGGAACTTTACTTTTACTGTGGCCAACGGACATGGCCAGCATCTCGCGCAGCACCAGACGCGGCTCTTGATCCAGCGCGCCAATTTCAGCCAAATGCGCCAGCCGCCAGGCAACATTGCCACAATTCTCGGCCCAGATGGTGTCTACAATATCGTCAAAAAGAGGCGTGAAAATCTCTTGCGCGGCAAATTCCGGATGCATGGCCCGCCCAAACGCCGAGAAGTCCCGCATGCCGATATCATGGTTGTAGGCTACCATCACGCCGTAGCCCTTCATAAATTCAAGCCGGACCGTATTGCGATGGGGGATGAGGACGCCGTTAATGGTATCCAGCACAACCAAAATGTTGGTTGCAACATCCTGTACATGGACCACGCCGTGGTCAGAATAGAGGACCACATGGTCAAGCGGGTTGCGCAGGAATTCCTCGTTTCTGGCAGCATAATCTAACTCGGCTCGTTGATTAACCCTGGCGTAGTAGTTTTGTTCAACCTGCTCTCTGATTTTCTTGGGGAGATAGCGGTCAAGTTGGGAAAGCTGCATATCCAGATGGGAGTCTTCGTTAAACAGTTGCATAAAACACCTCCGGACAAATGGAAAGGTTATAAACATGCAGTGGGAGCCTGGACGACTCCCATCCGCCGATTAACCACGGTCTTTCACCGGGGCGTCTTGCCAGCCGTGTCACATCAGCAAAGTAAAGTTCAGTTTGCACAACCCGGGATAAATCGATACACCGGCAGACACCGGATCGTGTAAAACACAACCATATTGGAAGGGGGAAACAATTTTGGTGCAGGAGTCTATTATAATACGGATAATTTTCTGAACAAAATGAGGGCAGTCGTTATCAATTTTCTTGTAACCGTTCATCCTCCTTCAAAATTGCACTTGAATTTTGCCACAGGTTTTGGGTATAATCAATATTGCAGGGCGTTTTGCTTACACGATTCTAATGTTTGTCTGGTACAATTTCTGTTAAAGTGTGTAATATAAAGGATACGCTACAGTCAATTCAAAACGTTAAAATTACGTTATCTGTTTTACCTGTCAACCCGTACAAATTCAGTGAACCCGTCAAAATCGCGCTGTGGCCCGGTCTCTTGACCGCGCCCGCTTAGGTGGCTCGGTCGGAGACCGGCCACAGCACCGGGTTTACTGAACCTGTACGTCAAGTAAGCATTGTTTAACGCCAGGCGCTAAACAGCATCCCCGGCCCGAATTCACTCCAGCCGGGCCGGGGATACTCTTTTTTTGATTTTGGATTTGCGATTTACGATTTTGGATTGAACAAAAGAATCAAAACCATAAATCGCAAATCCAGAATCGGGTGGTCTCCCTGTCAAGTATTGGCAAGTTGTATCATCGTTTAGAACCGCGAATTTATAGAAAAACGCGGATAAACCCTGGAAAAATCTGCAAATTCCTGACAATTCGTGATTCTAAAACAGTGCCAACACTTAACAGGGGCACTACTCAGAATCGCAAATTCATTAAACAGGTAAAAATTATGAGCACGCAAACAGATAAATTGAGATCGTCCAACAAAAATAACAAACCGCTGATTATTGGTATTGCCATTGGCGGCATCGTCCTGATTCTGGTGGCCCTGGTTGGCATCCGGGCCGGTACCGCCCCCCAACGGCAGCAAGCCGCACCGGAATCTCCCCTGCAGGATGAGGCTATTGTGCTGGAAGCGGCAGCCTTGGACCAAATGGATCTTGGCAATAACGAAGTGGCCATAAAAATGTTGACCGAAGTCATCAACATGGTTCCCCGCCGCAGCGAATCATACTACTACCGGGCCGTGGCCCACTCCAACCTGGAAAATTATGAAGCAGCCCTGGCCGATTTTAACGTGGCCATTGAAGCAAACCCGCACTGGGCTTTGCCGTTGGCCGCCCGCGCCTCTACGCAGATGGCTCTGGGAAATATGGATGAGGCTGTTGCCGATCTTGACAGAGCCATCAACCTGGAACCGGGCGAAGCCGCGCTGTACGCCAACCGGGGCCAGATTCACCACCAGTTGGGCAAATTAGAGTTGGCCCGGGATGATTACAACCTGGCCGTACAGTTTGACCCGGATTCGGTGCCTGCCCGTTTTAATCGCGGGGTGCTGCTGTACGCTCTGGGTAAAGATGAAGAAGCCATCGAAGATTTTTCACGAGCCATCGCCGTTAATCCCACCCATCCGCCACTCTACTTCAACCGCGGCCTCATTTATTTTGAAATGGAAAAGTTTGAAGAAGCCCGCACCGACCTGGTTCAATTTATTGGAATGAGTGACAACCCCATGTGGATCGAATTGGCCCAGTCTAAACTGGCCGAAATGAGTGGAAAAACGCCGGAATAAAAAATAGATTCCGGTCAACGACAAAATCCCACAGGTAGAACAAATTGCGCTGGATCACTGCCCCGGACAGATAGAAGGTTAAACAAACAGCTGTTAAAATGCTGCGCCCCGATGTTCAATCTACCACACTTTTTAAAAACATTCCCAATTTTTAACTACCTGCACTATCGATATAAACTTTTTTTATGATATTTGTCACAAATAATAAGGATAAATGTCACTATTCAATATTGATGCGGCAGGGTACAATAGTTCACAGAATTTACTGACCGGGAGGAACCAAGATTACACAGGTTAGAAACACAAATCAGTAGTTGTGACAAATGTCACATACTTTTAAGCTTAAACTCATTAAACTAAAGTATAATTTGATACAGTCCTTGTTCCCCGTAACAAGACAATCTCTAACCTGCCACGTGCAAAGAAACAACAATGAACTACAAAACACTTCTCACCAAAATCTTAGCTGTTTTTCTGCTTTCTGCTCTTGTTTACCCTGTTATTGAGGTAACTGCCCAAACACCCAACCCACAAATTGACAGGCTGACCGTTGCCGTTTGGCCGGAGTATGACAAGCCCGAAGTGCTGGTTATGCACCGCATAACGTTGAATCCCGACACGCCGCTGCCGGCCCAACTGACGTTTCGGCTGCCCGGATATATTGACCAGATGCACGCTATTGCCCTTAACACCGATGAGGGGCTGATTAACGTTACGCCAGATTTGGTTGAATCCAGCCACGAAGATGATGAATTTATTCTTTCGTTCCCCGTATCGGGACACGAAATACACCTGGAATATTACGACCCGGTTATTCTTTCTAAACAGGGCAAAGAACGGGAACTGAACTACAATTTTGTGGCCCCTTACGCCATTAACGCCCTCAGTGTTGAAATTCAACAGCCATTTGAAGCAGAAAATTTTTTGCTAACCCCAAAAGCCCAGAATACAATAACCGGCGGAGACCGGCTAAAAATCAGTACGGTACTGGCAGACAATCTTTCTGCCGGTGATACCGTTGACGTCAAGGCAACCTATCAACGCGACAGCAACGCATTGTCTGTGCAAGCCCTGCAGCAGGATATTCCGGACAACGCCGTAGACACATCATCCCTGGCCGGCACCAACGTATATATGGCCTACGGATTGCTGGGCGTGGGAGTGTTGCTGCTGGTTGGCACGGCAGGGTATTGGTTCTGGCAGCGCAAGCAATACAGCGCCTTGCAAACTGGGCAAAGACAGCCGCGCCGGAAAAAGGTACACAAACAGAAAAAGCAAAATACAAAATCCAGCCCGGCAAGGCCTGCCCCGGTAAAAGTTTCTCGCCAGACAGCAAGCTACTGCCACCAATGCGGTTCTGCCCTGCGCGGCAATGCCAGGTTTTGCCACATCTGCGGCGCAGAGCGGCGGGGTTGATTGTAATAATTTGAAATTAAAAATTTTAGACCGCCCGGGTTAAAAATCCCGCCGGGCTCACCAACCCTGATTAAACAAGAAACACCCCCAAAAGG
>CAYWSS010000112.1:0-11138 GCA_964460505.1 uncultured Caldilineaceae bacterium
GAAGGGTCCTGCACGCTGGGCATCAACGAGCCGCCGGTCACCATCAAAAATATCGAATACAGCATCATTGAGCGGGGTTACGCCGAGGGCTGGATTCAGCCGCAGCCGCCCGAAAAACGGACCGGTAAACATGTGGCCGTGGTTGGCTCCGGGCCGGCGGGCCTGGCTTGCGCCGATCAGTTGAACCGGGCCGGCCACACCGTAACCGTCTACGAGCGGGCCGACCGCGTTGGCGGGCTGCTGGTATACGGTATCCCCAATATGAAGCTGGACAAGCAGATTATACAGCGTCGTATTGATCTGATGGCCGCAGAGGGCATCAATTTTGTTACCAACACCGAAGTGGGTACAGATTATCCCACCGGCAAACTGGTTGAGGAGTACGACGCCGCGGTGCTGGCCGGCGGGGCCACCAAACCGCGCGACCTGCCCGCGCCGGGTCGCGAGCTGAACGGCATCCACTTTGCCATGGAGTTTTTGCATGGCAACACCAAACATCTGCTGGATACCGGCTTTAGCGAAAACGGCCACGGCCACAGCGGCAGCCACATCTCGGCCAGAGGCAAAGATGTCATTGTCATCGGCGGCGGCGATACCGGCACCGACTGCGTGGGCACCTCGCTGCGACACGGCTGCAACAGCGTCATCCAGTTTGAAATCCTCGACCGCCCGCCCGATGAGCGCCGGCCGGACAATCCCTGGCCGGAGTGGCCCAGGATTTTTCGGGTGGATTACGGGCAGGAAGAGGCTGCGGCCATTCAGGGGCGCGACCCGCGCTATTACGCCATTATGACTAAGGAATTTGTGGGCGACGAGCAGGACAACATCAAGGAAATCCACACCATCGATGTGGAGTGGACCTTTAACAACGGCAGCCGCCCCGGCCTGCAGGAAATTCCCGGAACCGATAAAGTGTGGCCGGCGCAACTGGTGCTGCTGGCCATGGGCTTTTTGGGGCCGGAAGATACCATGCTGGACAGCCTGGGCATTGAGCGGGACCCGCGCTCCAATGCCAGAGCCGAGTACGGCAAGTTCGAGACCAGCGCGCCCGGCGTGTTTGCCGCCGGCGACATGCGCCGCGGTCAAAGCCTGGTGGTGTGGGCCATCAACGAAGGGCGCGGCGCCGCCCGCGAGGTGGATCGGTATTTGATGGGTGAAACTGAACTGCCATAACCTGTGCAGTTTGCAAAGACGTAATCAAAGGCTATTTGTGTGACAAACGCAGATAGCCTTTTTGTATTCCGGTGCCTGTGCTGGAATGACAGGAATGAGAATTAATTAACCTGCCCATTTTCTCGTACTGCGTATTGCGTATTAGTGCCTTCGCAATAATTCGGGGTTAAACACCCTTCGACAAGCTCAGGCTGCGCAGCCTGAGCTTGTCGAAGGATACCTCCTCCTATTTTTTGAAAAGATACGCGTACTCCGTAAAGAGCAAAATTTACGCAGCACTTGCGGGTACAAATTCAGTGAACCCGTCAAAATCGCGCTCGGGCCGGTCTCTTGACCGCGCCCGCTTAGGTGGCTCGGTCGGGGACCGGCCACAGCACCGGGTTTACTGAACCTGTACCTTGCGCCGGCCAGGTGTACGCAGTACGCAATACGAGAAAATGGGTAACTACTTACCCCCTTCAGGGGGGGGGGATTGAGGGGGGGGGTAAAAACGGCAAAAGGGCGCTGCTATAGCGGTTACAAAGGTGTGTGCCCAAATAGTTACCATTAGCGTCATTCGCCCATTCGTGTCATTCGCGATTTGGGTTGAATAGACGGTAAATTATAGATGTGTCTGTTAGCAAAATTTTGCAAAAAGGTATCCGGCAATTTCACAATTCAGGCCAAATTCGACGATTTTGGCTTCATTGTCAAATTTGAAATAACTGGTCATTGTCCAGATTTCCGGGCTGTTTTATAATAGGGCGCATCACTTGAAGAGGGGTATTTTTATGCGTGCAATTTTGCAGCGGGTTACAGAAGGACGGGTGTCGGTAAATGATGAGATTGTGGGAGAAATTGGTCCGGGGTACGTAATTTTGTTGGGTGTAACCCACGGCGATGGCGAGGCTGAGGTAAAAAAACTTGCCGGGAAGACCGCCTACCTGCGGGTATTTGAGGACGAGCAGGGCAAGATGAATCGCTCTGTGCTGGATGTGGGCGGTGCGATGCTGGTCATTTCGCAATTTACCCTGTACGCCGATGCAAAAAAAGGGCGGCGGCCAGGTTTTGCCAAAGCCGCCCCCTCTGAAATTGCAGAACCGCTGGTGGCGCGATTTGTGGAGCATGCGCGCCGGTTAGGCGTAAAAAATGTGCAAACCGGCGTTTTTGGCGCCGGGATGCTGGTTTACATAAAAAACGATGGGCCGGTGACAATAATTCTCGATACCAGTGAATTGTGAGAAAAACCAGGAGTTGGGGGTTGGGTAAATACTAATTGCTTTGCGTAACGCCTGACGCCTGGCCCCTGATTCTTATTCTCGGTGTTGGCAAAAACAAAAGCTCACCCCACTCACCCCATACTTGGAACGTAGAGATCGTTGGTGTAATCCTTGATCATCCGGGTCATGCTGAATTGCGGAGCCACGGTGCGGATCGATTCCTTGACCAGCTTCATCCATTTTTGTGGAACGCCGTTGATGTCCCGTTCGTAGTAGGCCGGAATCACCTGGTCTTCCAGAATTTCGTAAATTGAGGTGGCATCGGCGTGATTCTGATCATACTCGCTGTTGTATTCAGCCTCGGGATCGCCGATGGACCAGCCGTTTTTGCCGTTGTATCCTTCGGCCCACCAGCCATCTAAAATCGAGAGATTGGGAGAGCCGTTCAAGCCGGCTTTTTGACCGCTGGTGCCGCTGGCTTCCATGGGGCGACGCGGGGTATTGAGCCACACATCAACGCCGGCAACCATATGCCGAGCCACATTAATGTCGTAATCTTCAAGGAAGATTAAATGGCCGGCCAGCCCTGCTTCGTGTGAGCGATGGTAGACTTCGCGGATAAAATTTTTGCCCGGCTCATCCCGAGGATGCGCTTTTCCGGCAAAGATAAATTGTACAGGACGAGCGCCATCGCCGTAAACAATGCGCTTGAGACGCTCTGTATCGTGGAAAAGAAGCGTGGCTCGTTTGTAGGTGGCAAAACGGCGGGCAAAACCAATTGTGAGCGCGTTGGGGTTAAGCAGGCTGGCCGTGCCCTGAATTTCGTTGGAGTGCATGTTCAGGCGCAGCATACGCTGTCTAACGCGCATCCGCACAAAATTAACCAGCTTGGAGCGTAATTTGTTCTTGGCATCCCACAACTGCTCGTTGGGGATTTTTTTGACCTTATCCCAAATGACCTGATCGTCAATGTCACGAACCCAATCCCGGTCGAGATATTTATCGAACAGTGCCTTCAGTTCCGGGCCAAGCCAGGTTTCGGTGTGGATCCCGTTGGTGACGTAGGTGATGGGCACATCTTCCACATTTTTCTTGGGCCAGAGCCAACTCCACATTTTTCTGGAGATTTCGCCGTGCAGTTTGCTGACGCCGTTGTGTTTGCCCGACATTTTCAGGGCCAGCACGGTCATACTGAAGGTTGGCCCCCAACTTTGATCCTGACGGGCCAGATTAAGAAATTCTTCCCGGCTGATCTTTAAATCTTCATGCCAGGCCGGGAAGTACCGGTCCATCATGTGGAAGGGAAAGGTGTCGTGCCCGGCCGGCACCGGGGTGTGGGTGGTGAAGACAGAGGAGTTGCGGACAATTTTTGCCGCGTCATCAAAGGTCATTCCCTGAGCAATCAGCTCTCTGGCGCGTTCCAGCACCATAAAGGCAGAGTGTCCCTCGTTCATATGGTAAACCGCCGGGTCAATGCCCATAGCCCGCAGGGCGCGAATACCGCCAATACCCAGCACCATCTCCTGAGCCAGGCGCATCTCTTCGTCACCGCCGTAGAGTCGGGCGGAAAGCTCGCGGTCTTCGGTGGCGTTGGGGTGAATGTCCGTATCCATCAAATACAGCGGCACATTTCCTACCTGAATTTTGTAAACTTTGGCGTATACCCGCCGGTCCGGCAGGCTGTTGCGGGCAGGCAGTCCCACAGAAACCACAACCTCTTTGCCCTGGGCCGTAAAGGCGGGTTGGGCCGGCGCTTCGGCAAAGCGCACTTTTACATACGAGGCCTCCTGATCGCCATTTTGATTGAGGGTTTGCCGAAAATAGCCCTGCGGGTATAAAAATCCAATGCCAATAAAGGGCAGCCCCAGATCACTGGCTTCTTTGGTGTGATCGCCGGAAAGGATGCCCAGGCCGCCGGAGTAAATGGGCAGGCACTCGTGCAGCCCAAATTCTGCCGAGAAGTAAGCAATGGGTTTGTCGATTTTGTCCGGGTAGGTTGTTCTGAACCAGGTTCGGGTATCTACCTGATAGGCATCAAATCCGGTCAACACTTCGTAGTAGGCTTTGATAAAGTCTTGGTCGGTGGCAGCTTTATCCAGCGAGGATTGTCGCACTTCTCGAAAAAACAGAACCGGGTTGTGATAAACGTCTTCCCACAGCTGGGCATCAATCCGTTTGAACAAATCCTGCGCTTCAGGATGCCATGTCCACCATAGATTATAAGACAGATCAATCAGGCGGCTGATCCGTTCGGGGACGGGCGTAAACCCAACAACAGATTTCATAATACGCTCTCCTTTTTGGGTTACGAAATTAGCCTTTCGTAATGTACAGTCCACTAACGTGAACCTATATCGAATTCTAATCGGATTTGAGAATTTTTCAAGTGCATAAGGTGCCTTCTTGAAGCATAGTAGCACGTATTCCAGGTTTCGCAGGTCATGGTAACCAGCAAGTCGAAAAATATGAAGTCTTTACCCGAAATACGATGCAAATAAAAAGTGACCGGTTTTCAGGCCGGTCTCTTTTGTTTCCCTCACTATTTAGCCGTAGATCTGTTAGCCGCCGGACGGCCTTATGGGGTCGGGAACTACCGGCGAAGCTCCCCAAACCTGGGCCGTTATATTGGTTACGCCTGTGGCCCGCAGGTCGGTTATAACGTTGCCATATTCCTCAGACTCAAGGTATTGCCCCAGGGACGCCATGGTGTCAAATTCGGTGTGAATCGTAACTTGCGGGGTGGTTCCTGTTAGATTTCGATAGGCCCGAAATTCCTTTACCCCCGGTTGTTTCAATACAGTGGGGATCCACACAGTTTTAGCTTTTTCGCCATATTCATTCAACTGTTCTGCAGCTAAAGGTAAATCCCACGATAGAATGTAAAGCGCCATTTTACCCTCCAAAAATAGTTTAATATTGAATAGAAACCTGCATCCAGTATAACACGCGGTTATCAGCGCTGTCAATGGCATAAATTTTTGTTATTGATGTTTAATTATTGTATCAGGTAAAACAATAAAAACCCCGTGGAAACGGGGTTTCTGAAGATAAACCGCAGTAGTTTTGCCGGCTGCGGCCTAAATTATTCTTGCCAAAAGGCGACGGCGGAGAACTTCGGATTATTCCCGGCCACCCTCATGTTGCTGCAACAGCTTAAGCGAATCCATCTCTTTTTTGAGATTTTTCTGGCGGCTCACCAGACTGTAAACATAGATGAGCGTGATGATAAAGAATACGGCGTAGCCGGCAATCAGGTAAATCATATCACCAATCATTTTTTAGCTCCTTTGTAACTACAGTAGCCAGTAGTCAGACTATTGGTACAGTAATTGCTGTTTTAGTAGGTCGACACGTCGTTTAAGGGATTCCAGCTTTATGCGATGAACCATCAGCGTAATGTAGAAAACCGTGAAGGCCAGCACGCAAAATATCAAGGTGTTTTGAATACTGTCTGACATGCCAAAGCCACCGACGGCATCGGCGTTTTTGCCGGGGGAAATGACCGCCGGGTGAATAGTGCGCCACCAGCGAATGGCCAGCCAGTTCAGGGGGATGGACAGGGCGGCGATGAGGGAGTAGATGGCGGCAAAACGGGCCTGTCGCTCCGGGTTGTCAATGGCCCCGCGCAGCATTATGTAGCCAATGTAAAGCAGCCAGCTAATGGTTGAAATGGTCAGGCGGGGGTCCCAGGTCCACCACACGTTCCAGGTGGGTTTGGCCCAGATAGGGCCGCTGAGCATTACCATGGTAAAAAAGGCCAGCCCAATTTCAACGGAGGCCAATCCCCACATATCCCATATTTGTTTGCGGGTAACCAGATACAGTACCGCAGCCACGGCGGCCACAATAAAGGCCAGGAATCCAATCCAGGCCGAAGGAACGTGAAAATAGAAAATTCGTTGGGCGTAACGCTCTATCGGGGTGGCTAAATTGGTTGCTTCCGGCGCCCAGGCCAACGCCATATAAAGCGCAGCCAGCATCAACACGCCACTAACAACCGTTAGGGCGGTAACCCAGTTAAAGCCGGATGAGGCTTTGGCGGTGTCTGTGGCTTGTTTTATTGCGGTTTGTGTTGCCATAGTTTTTCTCCTCTTACTCTTCTACCACAAATTCAAACAAGATGAATGAGGCAGCAATGAAGATTACATCAAAAGCTACTATCAAGGCCAACCAGTGGCTAACATCCTCAAAGGGGGTTTGGTCTAATACGGCGGATGTTAAATGCACGGCGGCCAACATAACCGGCACAATGACCGGAAAGAGCATAATTGGCAGTAACACCTCTCGGGCGCGAGTATGCACGGCCATGGCTGAAAAGAGTGTACCCACGCCGGACATCCCAATGGTGCCCAACACAACTACCCCTATCAGCATTGGAATAGTATACAGGGGTTGGTTGAACAGGACAATAAACACCGGCAGAACAAAGATTTCAACCACGCCGATAAACAGGACATTGCCGATCATTTTTCCAAAATAGATGGCGCTGCGGTCCACTGGAGCCAGCAGCAGTCCATCGAGTACGCCCCGGTCTCGCTCTAAGATAAAACTGCGGCTTAAGCCTAGCATGCCGGCAAAAACAATAGCCACCCACAGTACACCGGGAGCCAGCGCCTGCATATTGCCGGCCCGCAGATCAAAGGCGAAATTAAAGATAAAAATGATGAGCAGCGAAAAGACAAACATGGCGCTGATCATTTCTTTGGTGCGGATCTCAGTGGCCACGTCTTTGCCAACAATGGCGGTTACTTTGCGCAGGTAACTGCCAAATCCACCCGGTACAGCCGGTGTGGTGGTAGAGGTTGCAGCGGATGCAGCCGGTGGCGCGTTGGTGAGAGGTTCTACGTTTTCAGACAAGTTAATTCACCGTTACGTGTTTGTAATATTGTTGACGGGCTTCTTCCAGGCTCACATCTTGTCCGGAGGCGTCGTACCCGATTTTGCCTTTGGCTAGAATGACAACCCGGTTACCCAGCGTCAAGCCGCGTTCAAGGTTGTGGGTGGTCATTAAGATTGTACGCTGGCTAATGCCAACCGCCTGCAGCAAGTCTCCCAGGATTCCGGCAGAGTGTTGGTCCAGGCCGGTGTCCGGTTCGTCGAGCAGTAAAATGGGCGGGTTGTGCAAAATGGCGCGGGCAATGGCCAGCCGCTGCTGCATTCCGCGCGAGTAGGTGCGTACCGGGTCGCCGCGCCGGTGCCACAGGTTTACCTGGTTGAGCACGGTTTCGATGCGGTTGGAGATGTCGGGGACATCGTACATGCGGCCGTAAAATCGCAGGTTTTGTTCGGCGGTCAGGTCATCGTAGAGCAGCGTTTTGTGAGAAACCAGCCCCATAAAGCGGCGTAGCTGGCTGGCAGAATCGGCCAGCCGGTAGCCGTTGATGAGGACATGGCCCATGGTGGGTTTGCTGAGATTGGCCACAATATGCAGCAGCGTGGTCTTTCCCGCGCCGTTGGCGCCCATCAGCGTCACAAAATCACCCTGGTTGATAGTTAAATCCACCCCGCGCAACACGACTCGATTACCAAATGTTTTGACTATTTTTTTAATCTGGATCATTGTTTAACCCAACTGCATTATTTCGGCCAGTTCACTTTTGTATTTGGCCCGCGCCTGCCGGTAGACATCTTTATCCATCTCGCCGTTTTCGTAAGCTTCGTCCAGGCGAGCCAGGGTTAGTAACAGCTTTTGTTGCCGGGTTTCAATATCTTCGGCAGGCGTGTCATTTTGATAGGGTAGCTGCGGGCGAGCCATGGGGTACACCACAACGACCATGACAATTGTCAGCGCCCCCAGTGCCACAGTAATCCACATGGCCATTTCCTGATTAAACCAGGTGGTGTCGTTGGTAGCAATGCCGCCGGAGCTCATTGCTTCAGCCGGAGCACTAAATTCCAGGTCATCCAGCCCGCTGATTTCAAGCTTAACGCTATCTCCGCCGGGCAGCTCTTTTCCGGTATACACTACAAATGTATTGCCCTGAAAATCTCTGTTTTCAACAAATTCAACCTGGTTGCTGCTCAGGGAAGCGCCCTGGTCGGCCATCATTACATCCATGGTGGCCGCGGGGACAGACAGGGGAATCTCCACCGTCAGCGAGTTGTCATTATATGGAATGTTGTAAAGCGCGGCAATAGTCAACCCTTCCGCACTGGGCATAATCGGCTCTGTATCAACATAACCGCCGCCGGTTTCAACAAACCGTTCGCCGTTGGGATTGTTTTGAAAAGTAATGTCTGTGGCATTGTTGGGCAGGGCAAAGGAAAAGGTTTGCCCGTCATTGCCAATGTAGGTTTCCTGACCGCTGTTGCCCACAATGAAAATCTGTAAAATATTGGCTTCGTCCGGGGTAAAAGAGAGCAGGTAATGAATCTGGGTAATGTTGATATTTTCGTCGCTGGTGGTGGTATCAAACACTTCCAGATTGACCGTGGTCTCGGTGGTATCGGGCAAAAACATCCCCGGTTCCCGGCTAACGTAGGCTATATCTTGATAAGCGCCTTCGACAATGTACATAACAGAGTGTTCTGTAGCCAGATTTTCAAACTTGAAGTTGCCGGATTCGTCGGCCTGAGTCACCAGTGTTTCTAGCATAGAGTTGTTTTGAAAGGCATGCAGCGCTACTTCTATGTTGCCAACCGGCTGGTTGGTGGCGGCATTGAGCACTTGCCCAACCAGCACGCCGTTGCGTTGCGGCAGAGCAAAGGTAAAGGTCCGAATGTGGTTGAGTGAGGCCCAAATATCTGCCTCGGCCATACTGCTTGCTTCGCCGTGTTGGTCGCCGGCCTTAAATCGTTTAAGCAGGTCAGCCTGGCTTAATTGATTCATGGCGGCCAAGTCTGTAAAGTCGTTGATGCCGGCCGGGGCATCGGGGCCGCTGCCGGAGCCGTCATCGCCGTGGCAGGCGGCGCATTGTTCCTGGTAAATTGCCTGACCGGCGGCCAGTTCCTGGCTGCTGGTGCCAAGCATCCACACCTGGGCCACCGCATTCCAGATTTCGTCGTCGCCAAGCTGGTTTTTCCAGGGCGGCATCATTTTGTCTATGCGCCCCTCTTTGATAACTTCAAACAGCTCAGTTGGAATATGTTGCCGGCTGGTTGCCGGGTCAGAGAAATTTGGCAGGGGACCCGGCAGGCTCTGAGCCGTGGGGCCATCGCCTTGCCCGGCCGGGCCGTGACAGGGTAAGCAATTTTCGGCCCACAGTGATTGTCCTCCGCTAACGGAGGGCGCCCCATCGGGCGTTTGGGCCGGCGGGGCAGCTTGTGCGGGCGAGGCCGCCATCGCCAGCCCGCTAATCAGCAGCAGGGTGAGCAACATCCAGGCCGCAGCGCGGATGGGATGATTTACGATTTGACGTTGAATATTGATGGTGTGCAGTTGGATTTTATTCATTACTCTTCTCAAGTTAAATTACCGGCACTTCGTCTTGCTGAAGCACATTCATTGGCTCCAGCGCAGAGCCACAACCGGCGCAAAAGGCATCGGTGGCTTCTACAACTATGTTGCATTGGGGGCAGATAATGACATCTTCTTCGATAACGGTTGCGGCCGGCGTTTGGCCACATTTGGCGCAAAAGGCATCGCCTACTTTGTAGGTTGCGTTGCAGTTGGGGCAGTGAGGTGATGAGACGCTGCGCCCATTTCGCTTTAGCTGCCTGATGGTAGAACTGATTTCCCGGGCCATCTTTCGATTGCCGTTGGTTGGGGGTGGTTGCTTTCTGGCTTGTGCAATGAGGGCTTCAATTTGAGCACCCAGCGCAGGGTCGATGCCGGGTTCATCAACGCTGGCGCTGAGTTGGTCCATCTGCTTGCGGAGTTGGGCCGCCTCTGATTTGGTTAATGCCAGCAGCGATTCGTAATCTTCGGTAGAGACCTTGCCCATTTCGTAATCAAACATTAAATCTTTGATAGAAGCCAGTGCGGCCTGGTATCGAGCCTCAACCTCACCCAGCGTCAGCCGGGAGTTGGAGACCGTGGTCTGAATACGGCTTTGTTGCCACAGGGGATAAGTTATCAGTGCCAGCGCGCTGCCGGCCAGGATAATGCAGACGGTAATGGTTAATGGATTCATAATTTAGCTGCCTTGCTCTTCTGCTTGCTCTACAAGCTTGTCTAACAACTGGTACAGGGGAACGCGCTCAATTGGGCCAATTTGCACGTGAGCGATGTTTCCGTCCTGGTCGATAAAGAAGGTTTCCGGGACACCGGTTATGCCGTAGTTTTGGGAAATTTTATCACCCAAATCCGGCCCCGAGGGATACGTAATTCCATATTTTTTCATATATTTCAAAGCTTCTTTTTCGGTATCCAGATGGTCTACGCCCAGAAAAATTACGCCTTTACCCTGGTAATCCTGCCAGGCTTGTTCCAGCAGGTGGGCTTCCTTAAAACATTCCACGCACCAACTGGCCCAAAAATTTACTACCACCACCTGACCCTGCAAATCGGCCAGCGATACATCTTCCCCTTCAAACATATCAAACAGAGGCAGGGTAAACTCCGGGGCTTTGCGGTTTTTAAGATCAGTGGATTCAAATGATTGCAGGTTGATGGCCATAACAATCACCAAAACGGCAATAATAAGCCCGCCAATAATTAAAACTGCATTTCGGGTTGTTGAAGACTGCTTTTGGTCTTCCTGTTGTGGAAGCGATTGTGTTTGCTCCATTGTTAACAAATCCTCCTCGTATAAAATGTTCGTAGTCAGATACGCAGCGCAGTGGGCCTTTGGTCGTTTAACGCCACTCCGCTATCGCTGCGAGGCT
>CAYWSS010000113.1:0-11136 GCA_964460505.1 uncultured Caldilineaceae bacterium
GGCAAAAGGCCGCTACTATAGCGGCTACAAAGGTGTGTGCCTAAGTAGTTACAATTATTCATTTATTTCGGGGCGTGGCGCAGTCCGGTAGCGTGCTTGAATGGGGTTCAAGAGGTCGACGGTTCGAATCCGTCCGCCCCGACTTAACAACTGACAATAAGTAATGAGTAATGAATAAATTTTTTATTCATTACTCATTACTTATTGTTATTTCGCCTACGTAGCTCAGGAGGTAGAGCAACGCCTTGGTAAGGCGTAGGTCAGCGGTTCAAATCCGCTCGTAGGCTCTCACACACAAAAAAACGGTCATCAAGATTTGATGGCCGTTTTTCGTTTTTTTAGATTGGTTCAATTTTGCATCATCTCTCTAAAATCTGCTTTCGGGATGGCATTGTCGGCCAATACCAGTTTGATACTGGAGATTGAACCAATCTGATATTCCAAACAAAAAAAGCCGAAGGGAATTTCCCTTCGGCTTTTAAAATTCTGTCAGGCAGAAATTACATCATACCGCCCATGCCGCCCATGCCCATGCTGGGGTCACCAGCCGGCATCGGAGGAGTCGGTTCGGGGATGTCGGTGATCAGGGCTTCAGTGGTCAGGATCATGCTGGCAATAGAAGCAGCATTTTCGATGGCACTGCGGGTTACTTTGGCCGGATCAATGATACCGGCGGCAACCATATCCACATACTCATCGGTCATCACATTGTAGCCTTCTTTGGTGCCGTTACTGCTGCGGCGGCGTACTTCTTCGATGATGATGGCGCCTTCTTTACCGGCATTGCGGGCCAATTGGCGCATCGGTTCTTCCAAAGCGCGGCGAACAATGACAATGCCCGTATTCACGTCAGGATTGGAATCACTGAGGCCTTTGATGGCGTCGATAGCGTTGACCAGCGCCACTCCACCACCGGGAACCACACCTTCTTCAACGGCGGCGCGGGTAGCGCTCAGCGCGTCTTCTACGCGGTGTTTCTTTTCTTTCAGTTCCACTTCGGTGGCAGCGCCAACGCCAATAACTGCCACGCCACCGGCCAGTTTGGCCAGGCGCTCTTGCAGCTTTTCGCGGTCATAGTCGCTGGTGCTGTTTTCAATTTCAGCTTTAATCTGGTTAATACGGCCACTGATGGCATCATCGGTACCGGCCCCGCCCACCACGGTGGTATCATCTTTGGTGGAAGAAACTTTGTCGGCGCGACCCAGGTCTTCCAGGGTAGCGCTATCAAGTTTGCGCCCCATTTCTTCGGTGATAACCTCACCACCGGTGAGAATAGCAATATCCTGCAACATGGCTTTGCGGCGGTCGCCAAAGCCGGGGGCTTTAATGGCCAGCACGTTAAAGGTGCCGCGCAGTTTGTTAAGCACCAGTGTTGCCAGCGCTTCGCCGTCTACATCTTCGGAAATGATCACCAGGTCACGTTTACCAACCTGCACTACTTTTTCCAGCAGAGGCAGCAAATCCTGCGCAGAAGAGATTTTCTTGTCGTAAATTAAAATGTAGGGGTCTTCAATTACCGCTTCCATCGATTCGGAATCGGTGATGAAGTAGGGGCTGATGTAGCCACGGTCAAACTGCATCCCGTCAACG
Source organism: uncultured Caldilineaceae bacterium (assembly GCA_964460505.1). Classification (GTDB taxonomy): domain Bacteria; phylum Chloroflexota; class Anaerolineae; order 4572-78; family J111; genus J095. The sequence goes on from CAYWSS010000113.1 coordinate 1,591, forward strand.
TAATCGGTTTCAAAGGCCAGGCCTTTGCTTTCTTCAACGGTGATAACGCCGTCTTTACCAACTTTATCCATTACAGCGGCTATCAGGTTGCCAATTTCGTTGTCGGCGGCAGAGATGCTGGCCACGTGGGCAATGTCTTCTTTACCGGCTACTTCAATGGCGCTGCCGCGAACGGATTTGGCGGCTTCACCGGTAGCCATTTCGATACCACGTTTGAGCAGCATCGGGTTGGCGCCGGCAGCTACGTTTTTCAGACCTTCGGTAACAATAGCCTGAGCCAAGACGGTGGCGGTGGTGGTGCCGTCGCCGGCCACATCGTTGGTTTTGGTGGCCGCTTCTTTAAGTAGTTGAGCGCCCATATTTTCGTACGGATCTTCCAATTCAATTTCTTTAGCCACGGTTACGCCATCGTGGGTAACGGTGGGTGCGCCCCATTTTTTATCCAGGGCAACATTACGGCCTTTGGGGCCAAGTGTAGTTTTTACCGCATCTGCCAGCGTATCGACACCTACTTTAAGGCGGCGACGGGCATCTTCACTAAATGCGAGTTGTTTTGCCATTGTAAAATTCTCCTTAAATGCTTATTGCAAAATTATTCGACAATCGCAAGAATGTCGGATTCTTTTAAAATGAGATACTTGTCGCTGCCAATTTTTACTTCTGTACCGGCGTACTTGGCGTACAGCACAATATCGCCCTGGCTAACATCCAACTCCGCACGCGACCCATCATCTTTGCGCGCGCCAGGCCCTACGGCCAAAACTTTACCCTGCATGGGTTTTTCTTTGGCGGTCTCCGGCAGTACAATACCACTGGCCGTTGTTTCTTCCTGCTGGACAGGTTCAACAATCAATCGATCACCGAGTGGTTTAAGGTTCATAAGTAAATACCTCCTGTATGTATATGGTTTCAAAAAAAAATTAGCACTCCAAACAACTGAGTGCCAGCACATCATACATCAAGCAGGTTAAATTGGCAAATTCGAGATTCAATTTTAGCACTCAGTATATTGGAGTGCTAAAGCAAAAAAACGACTTGTTGAAGAGTATTCGGGAATTTTCGACGTTCACCGGCGCTGCCAATTCCAAAACGACAAACGCGGAGCGGATAATACTTTAATTGCGGTGTTTGTGCAAATTTGCAAAAAGGTCATTATCTGCCACAATTTTAGCGCCGCTGATTATGCAGTATAATAGAGTTTACACCGGTTAGGTAAGTTGAATGAGTCGAGTGAGTATACAGAGTTTGGTGAGCGTTCAATTTAAATAACCGGCGAAGATTCCTGATTAGTGAAATGTTTGCACAGCTTGACTTACTAACACGCTCAACTCATTCAACTGCCTTAACTCACCAAACTCTATCAGGCAGGCAAGGTGTGAAATGAATCAAAATCAGGCCATTGAACAGGCCAGGCAGGCAAAAGAACAGCACCAAAAGGCCCTGTTGAAACTGGCAAATGTCGTGGGGATAGGCATTGGATTAAAAGAAACGGGCCGCGCGATAACTGATCAAATCGCTGTAATTGTAAATGTTCTTGAAAAGAAGCCCATCTCCGCCCTGTTGCCCGATGACATTGTCCCCACCCAAATTGACAATGTGGTTACGGACGTGCAGGAAACCGGGCCAATTAAAGCACTATAGCGAGCGTGACCATGATTCCTGATCTGGATAAAGCGAGGCTTACAAAACAGCAAAACCTGCGCCAACTTATTAGCCGAAAAAACGTCGTGGGCGTGGGTGTGGGTTACAAAGAAACCGCTGACGGCATCACCGATGATGTGGCCGTGGTGGTTAATGTGGCCCGGAAGTTGCCCAAAGCGCAACTGGCCGAAAGCGACAAAGTGCCCCGCAAGCTAAACGGCGTAAAAACCGATGTGGTGGAAACCGGTCATTTTTTGGCCGGGCAGTCTAAAGATAAATGGCCGGCACGCGGTACCAAAGACCGCTGGCGCACCAAAATCCCCCCCGGCGTATCGATGGGGCATGTTAACGTCACGGCCGGCACATTTGGCTGTTTGGTCACACGGAACAACCAATTTTTGATTCTCAGCAACAATCACGTGCTGGCCAACGTAAATAATGCTGAACGGGGCGATGCGATCATTCAGCCCGGCCGCTACGACGGCGGTCGCCCCGAGGACAAAGTGGCGGTGCTGGAGGATTTTGTCTCGCTAGACTTTGGCGGCGACAGCGCCAACTCCGGCTTGTTTATTTCTATCGAAAAGCTGTTGAATAAACTGGCCGGTTTATTCGGCTCAACGCATCGCATGATGGCCTATCAGACATCGCCGGGCGAAAATCTGGTTGATGCCGCCCTGGCCCGTCCGCTCGACCCGGCTCAATTTGTGAGCGAGATTTTGCAAATTGGTCTGCCCAAAGGCATTGCCGAAGCCGGATTGGGAACCGCCGTGCAAAAGACAGGCCGAACCACCGGCTACACGCAGGGCCGCATCACTCAAATCGATGTGACCACCTCGGTGGATTACAACGGTCGGACAGCAACTTTTATGGACCAACTCATGGCCGGCGGCATGAGCGACGGCGGAGATTCCGGCTCCGCCGTGCTGGATGAGCAAAAGAATATCATCGGCCTGCTCTTTGCCGGATCGCCTCGGGCGACACTTATCAATCCTATTCAGACAGTTTTAAAATCACTAAACGTGGAGATTGTAACCCGATAATGCACGAAAAATACAAGAACGCCCCCAATCCTCAACTACCATTACCAACGCTTCCTCAATTTCTCCTGTTTTTCCTGCTATTGGGCTGGCTGGTGATTGCTCCTGTTTTAGTGGGAATAGTCACCTCAGTTCTGCCCGGCAGTTGGCCGGAGCCGGCCACCACATTGCTTTCGACATTTTTGTTGAGTGCTCTGCTTCTGGTTCCGGGAGCCGGTCTGGTTGGGCTGGCCTGCTGGCAAGGCTGGACCGGGCTAAAGCCTTTCACTCTGGCGCTGCTGGCGACCATTTTATACATTATTGTCGATAGTTTTATCCGGGCCGTATCGACGCCGGGCGGCAGCACCGAAGCCATTCTGCGGCTGACAGCCCTGCTGGCGTTTGCCCTGCTCATTGGCGGGGTGGGCCTGCTGCAAGCCGGCGTTCCGCGCTGGGTGCTGTCCCACGCCTTCGGTTTCGATCCGCCGCCGGTAGCCGGGCTGCTCACCGCCCTGGCGCTGGTGGCCATTGTTACCGTGGGCTGGCCCATCACCGGCGCGCTGGGCGATAGCTGGACATCGCAGCTTTTGCTCCTGAAAGGGGTTGCCGGCAGTTTGCCGGAAGAAATTTTTTTCCGGGGAGCAGTGCTGGGTATCATCACCTTCAATTTTCAGCACAAAAAAGTAATGGCAGCCCTGATGTCCCTCATCATTTATCTGGCATTTACCCCCAGCATGATTGTTCCCCACAACGCATGGGGCAGCCTGCTGTTGATAATTACCGCTGCCCCGTTGGCCATGCTGATGATTGAACTGCGCGCCCTGACCGGCAGCATTTGGGCCGGGATTATTTTTACCTCATTCTACCGGACCGCACCGCTGCTCTTTACCGACCCGCGCGACGAACTGCCGCTCATCACCCAACCGTGGCAAACTGCCGCCCATTTTTGGATGTTTGTGGCAACCGGCGGCCTGCTGATTATCCTGTGGCTGGGCCGGCAATTTCTGGCGCCCCGCTGGCGGCTGTCCCGCTTACCGGCACTTGCGGTAGCCCTGGCGATAACGCTGTTTTGCTGGGCCGTATGGGCCGGACTGTGGTGGGGCGTGGGGTATCCCGGTTTTTACAATGATGGCTTTATAATTATTATGGAAGAACAAGCCGATTTGAGCGGCGCAGAAACAATTGCCGATCCAATTGCCCGCCGCGAGTTGGTGCGTGAGCGGCTCATTAAAACCGCCCAACGCACCCAAACACCGGTCAGAGCGGCACTTGACGCGGCAGGATTGAAATATCGCCCCTTCTACATCAGCAACATAATCCGGGTTGAGGGAAATCACCGCCGGATGAATGAGTTTTCTCAACTGCCCGGCGTAGACCGGGTGATGCTTAATCCCAACGTGCGCCCCTACCCGCTCAAGTTCAACCTGCCCTATGGCGGCGATGCCTCGTTAGCCGGCGGGATGGGGGACGCAGAGTGGAATATCGAGCAGGTGCATGCCCCGGAAGCATGGGATTTGGGCGTAACCGGAGCGGGAATTGTGGTGGCCGGGCAAGATACCGGCTACGATTGGGAACACCCCGCTCTGGATCAAGCCTATCGCGGCAACCACGGAACCACGGTGGACCACGCTTTTAACTGGCACGATGCGTGGGCAGGCTCGTCAGTGCCGTTTGATGATGACCAGCACGGCACGCACACCATGGGCACCATTTTAGGCAAAGGCGAAGCCGGTGACAAAATTGGCATGGCGCCCGATGCCCAATGGATTGGCTGCCGTAATATGCGGCGCGGCCTGGGCAATCCGGCCAGCTACACCGATTGTATGGAGTTTTTTCTGGCTCCCTACCCCTCCGGGGGCAACGCGTTTACCGACGGCAATCCCGCGCAGGCGCCGCACGTCATCAACAACTCCTGGGGATGCCCCGACACGGAAGGCTGTGATGACAATGTTTTGGAACCGGCTACCGCCGCCCTGCGGGCCGCCGGAATTATGATGGTGGTCAGCGCCGGAAACGAAGGCCCCGGCTGCCAAACCGTTATCGAACCGCCGGCCCGGTACGACAATGTTTTTTCGGTGGGAGCCACCAACAATACGGGCGCAATTACCGGCTTCAGCAGTCGCGGGCCGGTGACGGAAGGGGCCGCAGCTCTGCTCAAACCGGATATCGCCGCGCCGGGAGCAGGAATCCGTTCCAGCATACCGGGTGGAGGTTTTGGCAACGCCGATGGGACCAGCATGGCCGGCCCGCACGTTACCGGCCTGGTAGCCCTGATGTGGTCGGCCAACCCCAAATTGATTGGCCAAATTGATGCCACCGAGGATATCATTCGCCAATCGGCCACCCCCACAGACGTCAGCGCCACTTGCAGCGTGGATGCGGCCTCTGCCGGTGATGGCTCGATTTTTGATGAGGTGGAAGCCTTGGGCAATCCTCCTGCCTGCGCCTGCGGAACCACAACCGGCGTCCCCAACAACGTGTATGGCTGGGGCGAAATCAACGCGCTGGAGGCGGTTAAAATGGCTCAGGCGTTTGACAGTACAGTTGCGTCGGAGTAGAAAATTCAAAGGAAAATGTAGTGGTCAACAGCATCTGGAACGTTCTGAAAATTAACGCAATGCCGCTAAGTACTAAGTCAACTTTGTTTTGACAGGTAGTTAAGCCCCTTGTGGGTGTTGTTACAGCAGTAAAAAGGGCACAAGGCCCAAGTGCTACACCCGTCAATTAGAACTTGACTTAGAACTAAGATGCAAGGATGCAGAGAAAAACAGAAAAACTTTGCGCCTTGGCCCCATTGCGCCCTGGCGTTAAAAATGTTCAGCATATTCTCGACCCTTACCAAACTCAGAGGAAAGCCATGGATTTATTAAAAAAAGTAGAGCTATTAATAAACGCAAAATCCCGGTCGGCGTTGCCGCGACGAAAACGGCAGGGGCCGCTGGAGGCAGAGGAAGCCAAACGACAGGCGGAAATTCGAAAGGCGTTGGGGGAAGTCAGGGAAGCGCTGGGAAATGTGGCGGCCAAAGAGCAGGAGTTGGCCCAACGCATCAAGGTAGAGCGCACCGGAGCAAAATCAGCGGCTGTACAGGGTGACACAGATAACCAGCACGCCCACGAGCGCCGGGCCGCAGAGTTGGAACATTACCTGCGGCAAGAATCCACAACGGCCATCAATTTGGAAGAGCAACTGGCCAGGTTGGAGGAAAAGCTACTTCTGGCTCAGGAAGCCGTTGAAAAAGAGGCCCAGAAAGCAACCCAACGCGCCGCCGCCGCCGAAGAGATATTGGCCGAAAATCCCATTGAAGCCGGCCCTCAAATGGAGGCTATTCTCAACACAACCCCGGAAGAAATGGCCGCTGCCCCGTCACTTGATGAGGAAATAGACGAAGTGGATGTAGGCGTTCGCAAATCCAGACTGTCCGATTAAATGCAGAAGGATGAAGGATGCATTCCGACTTCATCCTTCATTCTTCATCCTTTGCCAGGTGTCCCAAAATGGCATCCAGGCCCAGCAGGTAGCTGCGCCAGCCAAAACCACTGATCTGCCCCACACAAACCGGAGCCAGCATACTTTTGTGCCGAAATTCCTCGCGGGCGTGAACGTTGCTTAAATGGACCTCCGCTACCGGCAGCCCCGTGGCAGAAATGGCATCACGCAAAGCGATGGACGTATGCGTGTAAGCCCCGGGATTAAACACCACCCCGTCGGCCCAATTGCGGGCTTTGTGCAAGGCTTCCACCAAATCCCCTTCATAATTTGATTGCACAACCCGCACTTCCACCCCTCGTTTTGCCGCCACTGCCACCACTCTGGCGTTAATCATTGCCAGTGTCAAAGCGCCGTACACTTCCGGTTCTCGTGTACCCAACAGATTTAAATTTGGGCCATGCAGCAAAAGAATGGTTGTCATGGTTTATTCTACTCCAGTGTAGATTTTAGGGCTTGCAGCACCGCAGCGTGAATTTCTCCGCTGCTGACAATGACCCCCCGATTATCGCGCATTTTGTAATCAGAGGCAAAATCCAGACTCTGGCCGCGCATATCGGTAACGCGCCCGCCGGCTTCTTCCACAATCAGCGATCCGGCGGCGTGATCCCAGATTTTTTCGCGGTAGGTGGGGTATTTTGGCGAGGGTAAACGCAGGTACAGGGCGGCATCGCCGCGAGCGACGGCTCCGTACTTTACCTGACTGTCCATCCGCAGCGAATCTGCGGTGATGCCCGCCGCTTTGGCAATGGCTTTTTGCAGCGGTTGATCACCGTGGGCGGCTTCGACACTTTCCACAAACCGCAACTTATTTTTGTCGGATGCCATCGCCACCCGGATCGATTTGAATTCGGCACTGCCCAACGGGGCCATCGCCGCCCCTTCTCCCCGGACGGCAACAAACGCACTGCCCGGGGCGCTATCCGCATCATCCAAACTGAGGGGCAGGTTGGGGCAGGCCAGGGCGGCAACTTTTACCTGCCCATCTTCAATTAGCGCCAGGGCGATGGCGTATTGCTCTTTGCGCAAAAATCCCTTGGTGCCGTCAATGGGATCCAGCGTCCAAAATCGATGGGCTACCCGGCCGTTGCCGGCGTCAATCCAGTGGCAGATGGTTTTGGCCGGGGCACTCGAGTGAAGTTGCTGCACGTACCGTTTAACCTGCGCCAGTTTATCACTGTTTTCCGGCAACTGCAATTGGGCGGAATCTTCTTCGCCCACAATTTCATCCTGTGGAAAATTGGTTTTTAAGTGCCGGCAAACCAGCGCTTGCGATCCAAAATCAGCGATGGTCACCGGACTGCGGTCACCCTTTTGCAGGGCATCGACATTAATATCAGACTGAACAGCTATGCACAGTTTTGCGGCCTGATAAACAGCCTCAATAGCAATATGTTTTTCGCGTGCGTAAGGCATATCTTCTCCGTTTTTAAATTTAAACCCGTTAAGCTTTATTTAAAGCCGGCCCAGATGTAACCCGGCAGCCATTAATCCGGCCACGGTTTTGGCATCTTCAATTTTGTGGCAGCGAATCATGTTGATGATGTCTGCCCAGGGCACGGTGATTACTTCGATATGTTCATCAAATTCCAGGTGGTTGGGGCCGGGCGTCAGACCGGTGGCCAGGTAGAGATGGACAAATTCAGTTAGAATGCCGGGGGCGGAGTAAAAACCGTGCAATTTTTCCCATTTGGCGGCCCGGTCGCCGGTTTCTTCCAGCAGTTCCCGGGGCGCGGCCCGGTCAGGATCTTCGCCAATTTCCAACCCGCCGGCCGGAAGCTCGATCACCCATTTTTGCGCGGCGGCCCGAAACTGCCGCACCAACCGCACTTCGTTGTTGGCGGTAACGGGCACAATGGCGACTGCGCCGTTGTTTTCTATCACTTCCCGTTTAACAGTGGCGCCGTTTAGCAGCTTAACTTGCCGCAAGCTGAAACTCAGAAGGTCGCCGTTATAAACTTTTTTTTCGCTGATAATTGTTTCCGGGGTCATAAAACTCCTTGGGTTACCCTTTTAAAATTTTTATCACATCTTCTTTTTGAACATCGTCAAAAATATCCACGTCGCCAATATCGCGGGGCAAAATAAAACGAATGGTGTTGCCCGCGCGTTTTTTATCGGTAAACATTGTGGCCCAGATTTGTTCAGCCGGATAGGGGGGATGCCGGGTGGGCAGGCCGATTTTCTCAATTAAGGTCAGGATGCGCTCGGTGCTGCTGCCACTGCAATAGCCCAGGCGAGTAGCCAGCCGGGCCGCGCAAACTATGCCCATGGCTACCCCCTCGCCGTGGCGTATTTTAAAGTTGGATAGCTGCTCAAACGTATGCCCAAAGGTGTGTCCCAGATTGAGCGCGGCCCGCCGCCCCTGCTCAAAGGGGTCTTCCTGCACTATTCGAATCTTGACACTGACCGCATCGTGCAGCATTTGAGTGAGTGGATAAGACGCGGGCAACAGAGACTGAGGAAAATCCCCTGTTCCGCCGGCCTCCAGCGCTGCAAAAAGTTCTGTCGCCTCAAGGATGCCGTGTTTAACCACTTCAGCCATCCCGGAGCGATATTCGGTTGCCGGCAATGTGGACAGCACAGTCGGGTCCATAATCACCACTTCCGGTTGCTTGAAAGCGCCCACCAGGTTTTTTCCCTGCGGCATATCGACGCCGGTTTTGCCGCCCACACCGGCATCAACCAGCGACAGTATTGTGGTTGGAATTTGCACAAACGGCACACCTCGCAAAAATGAGGCGGCGGCGAACCCGGCCGTATCGCCCAGCACGCCGCCCCCCAAAGCAATGACCGGACTGCGCCGGTCAAGCTTGGCGGCAATGAATTTATCGTACAGGCTGCGCACCGTATCCAGCGTTTTAAATTGTTCACCATCGGAAATATCGATACGAGTGGGGTTGAATCCGGCCTTGTTCAGGCTGTCCAGCAGCGGTTCGGCGTGATGCCGGCCCACGGTTGGGTTGGTTACTACCGCGCAGCGCCCGCTGTGCCCCAGTTCGGCCAGGTACTCGCCCGCCTTGTTCAAAACATTTTCACCCAGATAAATGGGATAACTTCCGGTTGGGTAGGCTACATTGATGGTGTACATTTTTTCTCCTCGTATAAAATGTTCGTAGTCAGGTGCGCAGCACAGCGGGCCTGCGGCTGTTAAACGCCACTCCGCTAGCGCTACGAGGCTGACTACGAGCAGGTAATAGCTCCTCTAAAAATAAAAAGGGGGGGATTACCAGCATGCGCATCAAGCTAATAAAGTGGGCAACAAATGGGTAAAAAGCTGAATTTTTGCCTGTTCATCCGAAAAATTGTAAAGGGTGAATAATAAACGGTGAATGGTTTTGGGCTGATTTTTATCCCACTCCGGGACAATGCTTTATTTTTTAGCCTGTCACTCTTCCTGAA
>CAYWSS010000114.1:0-11125 GCA_964460505.1 uncultured Caldilineaceae bacterium
AGTCCTCCCCCCTCCTGAGGGGGGAGTTAGAGGGGGGTAAGTAGTTACGAATAATGAATAATTAACAAATGATTCTCGCCGCAAGCGCAACGCAAATGTTGCAGGGTAATACTATATATAGCGGCTCATGTTCAGTACAAGTAACCGGCACTTTGTTTTTCTGCCAGAAAGTCCTTTAGAGATAAGTGCCGGTCACTTGTACACTTGTTCCGGACATGAGCCAACATAGCATCGTCCCGTTTTGTATTCCCCGGATAGTTTGCATAACAGTACAATTAGAATTGGTGATTTGAGGATAAGGGATGGAGATAAAAATCCGCCCGATTACAACATTAACAGACCTGCGCAAGTGTCATGAAATTCAGCGCACCACCTGGGGATATACCGATTTAATGGTGTTCCCCTACACCCAGTTAATTTCTGCGGCCCATAACGGTGGGGTGTTGCTGGGGGCGTACGACGGCCCGGATTTGGTGGGTTTTTTGTACGGTTATCTGGGTATGTCGGGGGCAAAGCTTTATCTGTTTTCCCAAAGAATGGGCGTGCTGCCCCGTTATCAAAACCGTGGGATTGGGATGAAGCTAAAACTGGCCCAGCGTGACCAAATGTTGCGTAAAGGCATCGACCTGATTGTGTGGACGTACGATCCTCTGCTGGGGAAAAATGCCACGCTCAATATCGAAAAATTGGGGGGCATTGTTCGCCACTATGCCCGCGACATTTATGGGGCTGTTAGCAACCCACTCCAGATGGGGCTGTCTACCGACCGTTTTTTGCTGGAATGGGAACTGATGAATGACCGTGTGCGCGAGCGAATCCGCAGTAGTGACCCCCGCCCCTGGGCCAACGAGTGGATGGATTTGCACAACGTGGTAAACTTTGCATCCTGGGAAGGTGATTTACCCCGCCCTATGGCCTCGGATTTGGAAATGGAGGATGACGTTCTGTTGATTCAGATTCCTCCGGATTTGAACGAAATCAAAAAAGTTGATTTGAGCATTGCCCGTGGCTGGCGAGAGTCTACTCGCGATATTTTTGAAACATATTTCAGGCGCGGATATGTAGTTACCGGATTTGCCCGCAGTACCGGCCCGCAGGTTCCCAATATTTACAAAATTGAAAAGGTGGAACTTTCCACCACGTCCGATTTTTCGGCCTGGGTAACAGGCGTTCGTGACGAATAAAGATTATCGTAATTTCTAATTCCTCTGAGAATTCATTAATTGCGTAATTTGTGTTACATTGTTAATGAACAGAGTAATCAGAGAGGTTTTTTGCTGCAATGAAAAATGTTTTTGAAGATAGGTTGGCAACGGCGCCACAGAATAACGCAGTTGTTAGATTTGTTACGGTTGATGATTTACCTCAAGTAACCCACATTGCCCAGGTAACATGGGATGCTACCTACCGTGGGATCATTGCGCTGGAAAATCGCCGTAAATTCCTGCAACGCGCCTATAAATTAGAAAATCTTAAATCCTCCATCGATGCCGTTGGGCACTGGTTTTACGTGGTCGAAGTAAACGACCAGATCGTGGGTTTTGGTCACTTTCTCAAACGGTACCACCCCACCCGGGCTCGGGCCGAGCTGGTGCGGCTATACGTTCTGCCGGAGTACCAAAACTTAAATATTGGGCGGGCCCTCCTCAAAACCGGATTTGAGGCGCTGGCCGCCGCAAACATTGAGCAATGTTTTGTTTCGGTGCAATCCGGTAACGATGCGGCTCGTCGTTTTTACGAGCGGCACGGCTTTAAATTTCACGGGACACACGGTCAATTCCTGGGGACGCAAATTATTACCCTGGCAGAATATGTGCGCCCAATTTCCGGTGCAGACCTGCAAAAATGAGCCAATTTCTTGCTTACCTGACAGAGCGGCAGGCTGAAATGGTAGAGACCCTGGCCGGGTGGGTCAATTGGGATTCGCCAACCGATAACAAAGCCGCCGTTGATGAAATGGGGGCAAGGCTGGTAGAAGCATTTACAGCTGCCGGCGCAATCTTAAGCGCCACCCACCCTCAACCTGACCTGGGAAATCACTACACCCTCTCCGCAGGTGAGGGTGATTGCCAGATTCTGTTGTTATGTCATTTTGACACCGTTTGGCCTATGAACGAAGCCAAACGCCGCCCCTTTTCCATTGAAAATGGCCGCGCCAGAGGGCCTGGCGTACACGATATGAAAGCCGGCACGCTGATTGCGCTGTTTGCTCTAAAAGCCCTCGCACATTTAAAAGTGCGGTCTCGCTGCAAACTTAAAATTCTTCTCACCAGCGATGAAGAAATCGGCAGCCCCACCTCTAAAAAAATAATTGAGGCCGAAGGGCGAAAGAGCAGCGCCTGTTTTGTAATGGAAGGGGCGCATAACCGGTCAACGTTAACTACCTCCCGTAAAGGGGTGGGCCGCTTTTTTCTGAAAGTTACCGGCCGGGCGGCGCATGCCGGCGTAGAGCCGGAAAAAGGGGCAAGCGCCATCGAAGAGGTGGCTCGCCAAATTCAAACCCTGCACGCCATGAACGATTATGGCCGGGGGATCAGCGTGAATGTCGGCGTGATTTCCGGGGGAGAACGCCCCAACATTGTGGCGGCTCACGCCGCAGCCCAGGTTGACGTCCGGGTAAAAACCAGAGAAGATGGCGAGGCGGTTAGCCGCAAAATTTTGGGCTTGCAGCCCCATCTTCCCGGCTGCCGGCTAACGGTATCGGGGGGAATTACCCGCGCTCCTTTTGAGGAAACCCCGGCAGGGCTGGCCCTTTTTAAACGGGCACAGACCATTGCTCACCGGCTGGGATTTCAGGTGGAAAAGTTTTCATCCGGCGGCGGCAGCGACGGTAATTTGGTGGGAGCGTTGGGGGTACCTACGCTGGATGGAATAGGCTCACTGGGCGGCGGCGCGCACGCGCTAACGGAATACACAGTGCTTGATGCGCTGCCGTTGCGGGCGGCTCTGCTGGCAGAGTTGATAACGGAGTTGTAAGTCAGGGGGCTGGTGGCGCGTGTCTCTGTACCGGTCTGTAACTCATCCGGTGGGCCGGGCACGGGCCATGCTTTGCCAGCGCCTGGCGATGTATTTTTGTGCCGTACCCTTTGTGACGGTGAAACGAATACTTTGGATACGTTTGGTGAAGGTCAACCATCAACCGGTCCCGGGTAACTTTGGCAATTATCGAGGCGGCGGCTACTGACAGCGAAATATCATCGGCTTTTGGAAACGCATCCTGGGGAAGGGCGATGTGGGGTAATTTAAGATGGTCAATCAGCAGATAGTCCGGGCCGGGAGCGAGGCGCTCGATTGCCTGCTGCATGGCGTGCCGGGTTGCCCCCACAACGTTAAGCTTATCCACCTGCGCCGCCGAGGCCACCCCGACCGCAACGGCCAGCGCCGCACCCTGAATAATATCAAAAAGATAGGCGCGTTTTGAGGCAGAAAGTTTTTTGGAGTCCCGCACGCCGGCTAACTCATCGGCAAGATTTGTGTTGGGGCGGGGGAACACCACTGCCCCAGCCACAACCGGCCCGGCCCACGCTCCCCGGCCGGCTTCATCTATTCCGGCCACAAAACAATAGCCCTGCTTATGCAGGGCTATTTCTTTTTGCAAATGAGTCATACGTAAACGGGTAACTGCTATTATGCCAATCGTTTTTCTTTCAGCCGGGCGGATTTGCCGGTGCGGCCGCGGAGGAAGTACAGTTTGGCGCGGCGTACCTTGGCGTGACGAATGACATCAACTTTGCCAATTCGCGGAGAGTGAATAAGGAATTTACGTTCTACCCCAATCCCGTGAGAAGCAATGCGACGAACCGTAAAGGCTTCGTTGATTCCGCTGCCGCCCATGGCAATGACAACCCCTTGAAAGACCTGAACCCGCTCCCGGTTACCTTCCACAATCCGCACGTGAACCTTAACCGTATCGCCAACACGAATCTCGGGTTTATCGTCTTTTAATTGCTGAACTGATTGAATTAAATCTACTGCGTGGGCCATTTTTATACCTCTGTTCTCTTCTGGATAAAGCTCAATAAAGAAGCTTGATGACTTTTCCTGTAAATAATTACACACAACAGATTGAGTGTAGAATTATTTGCCAAAATGTGTCTGTTTGCGATGATGATGCCCGTACAAAACAATGAAAAGAGGCACAGATTTGTGCCTCTATCCACAAAAATTTATTTTACCATGAAAAATTGAGGTTAGGCAAATTTGCCTGATGGAGTCAAAATACGGTATCGGGCAATCAGCCTCCTAAATCCAAGACCCGGTTCAGCTCCATTAAACTGTAGGTGTTCATCTCTTTGTGGCGTAACTGGTACATGTTAAAGCAGGCTTCTGAAACAGGAATGGGAACGGTGGATATATCTTTGGGGGGGATTACAAAGATTGACCGCACTTTTGTGACCAGATTTTTCAGGAAAATCACTGGATTTTTCATCACTGCTCCCTTCCATTGTTTATTTGCTGTCGTATTTTAACCGGAAAATTGTGATCCTTTCAAATTTATCATACCTCAACATTCTATTGAAGTATATGAGAGTTGTGTATTAATTTCATACAGAATTTCACTCCAGGCGGGAAATACTCAATCTTTGTCGTTTTGTTCCCGCAGTTTATTTAGAAAATCGCGGTCTGCGGCGGAGAGGGGGGCGGTATCCAGCAGGTCGGGCCGGCGAGCCAGGGTGCGGGCCAGCGATTGCTGCCGCCGCCAGATTTCCTGGTTGGCGTGGTGGCCGGACAGCAAAATGTCGGGGATGCCATGACCACGATACTCAGCGGGGCGGGTGTAGTGGGCATGTTCCAGCAAGCCGCCGGAGTGGGAATCTTTGGCCGTAGCGGCCGCATCGCCCAGCACGCCGGGAATCAGGCGGGTGAGCGCATCTACAATTACCATTGCCCCAATTTCGCCGCCGGACAGCACGTAATCCCCAATAGAAATTTCATCGGTAGCCAGGTATCGGCGCACGCGCTCATCCATGCCCTCGTACCGGCCACAAATCAGCAATATCCGGTTATGCTTTTCTACCAGGCTGCGAGCCGCCGGCTGTTGCAGCAGCCGGCCCTGCGGCGTCAGCAAAATAATGGGGGGATAGCCCTGCATATGCAGCGCTTCGTACCCCTTGTTGGGGATGTCAATTTCCAGAATAGTTTCAACAGCGTTGAAAATGGGTTCCGGTTTCATGATCATTCCGCCGCCGCCGCCGTAGGGCGTATCATCGGTGATCCGATGCTTGCCGGGGGCATACTCACGAATGTTGTGCAGGTCAATCTCAACAAAGCCCCGCTCGCGGGCGCGTTGGATAATTGAGGCGCTGAACACGCCATCGAACATTTCCGGGAAAAGGGTTAAAATATCAAATTTTATCATTGGTCAATTACTTTACAATTGAAATATCTTTCCATTGGCCGGCGCCATTGCCGGAAAAAACGGAGCCGTTGCGCAGGGTAACAACCACCCCGGCCTCAGACACGTAAAGGCCGGTGATGTCGGCGTTGGGCGGCAGGCCGGTATCAGGCACGACTTGCCAGCTTTGGCCCTCGTTTTGGCTGCTGAAAATACCGCCCTGCCCGGCAACAAACAGCGTGTCATCCGGGCGGTAGGCCACCGCTTTGAGACTGCTCAATTTTTCCGGTAGATTTTGCCCGGCATCGTTCCATGGCAGAGTTTGCGGGCCGGTTTGTATCAATTTGCGCTCGTATTCCTGAGCCGCGCTTAACAAATTGTTAGAATTTACCGAGGCCGAAAGCAGGGAATAGAATTCATCGCGGTTGGCGGGCTGGGTTTCCCACGTATTTCCGTTGTCTGTGCTGCGCCGGAGACTGTGCCCGTAGCCAAACCGGGCGTAGACGGTGTGAGCATCCGGGGCCGCGATTAGCAGGTCTGCGGTTGCTGTTTCTTTGCCGGCGGCCAGTACAACTTCCCAGGTGTCACCGCTGTCGGTTGAGCGCAAAATTTCAGCCGGCGTGGCTGCAAACAGGGTTTTGTTTTTGGCAAAATCAGGCGACAGGGCCACTTGCCGCACCTGAAAACTGCGGGCATCATCCGCCGACAACTGCTGCCAACTGCCGCCGCCATCTGTGGAGCGATGCAGGCTCAAGCCGGTGGCTATATACAGGGTCTGGTCGGTGTCAAAATCGGGCGAAATTGCCAACCGGTACCGCTCGGAGCTGAATTTTTGGGTGCGGGCCGGAAAGCCGGTCAGTTGCCAGCCCCGGCCGCCATTGGTCGATTTGAAAAGCCCTTGCTGCCGGCTAACGGCAAAGAGGGTCTGGTTTGCCCCGGCAGCCCCGGCCAGACTGTCGATAGGAAAGCGCCCGGTGGGAAGCGGTGGGGGCGCCCACTGCAATTGAGCGGGCGACAGCCGGGCTAGCTCTGCGGCGGCGTCGCCCAAAAGAAAGTCACCGTCCGCAGCGAGAGTGATGGCTGTAAAAAGTTTGTCCGGGTTGGGCGCGCGCCACGGCTGCCACGTTTGCCCGCCGTCGGCGGAGCGAAACAGCACGCCCGAATTACTGCCGGTTGCTCCTTTGAAAAAGAAATAGGCGGTTTGGTCCGTTTTAAAATTGGGGGAGAAGATGATTTGGTCGGGTTGGAGGTTATCAAGCCCAACCAGCCCGCTGCCCCCAATTTGCCAGCTTTGCCCCCCGTCGGCGGAGCGCCACAGCGTTAGCCCAAAAGCCAGCGCCGTTTTTCCGTTTGGGCTGAGGGCCAGATGCGTGGCCGGAATATCGAACACCGGTTCCCATGTAGACAGTTTGCCGCCGGGCTTAATTGTGGCCCGGAAGATACCGCGCATATCATCCATTGCCTGGCTGACCAGAATGGTGTCGCTGCCAAAGGCTGCCGCAACTTCGGCGCCGGCGGTGGGGAAGGTGGCGTTGGCATCAAGTTTAATCAGGGGCTGCCACTGTTGGCCGCCGTCGGTGGAAATGTGCAGCCCGCCGTAGCTGGTTTTGGCCATAATCAGGCCGGTTTTGCCAAACGTGGGCGAAATGAACAGCCGGTCAACCCACAAATCGCGCAGGCCGTTCATGGCCGGCTGCCAGCTTTGCCCGCCGTCGGTGGATTTGAGCAGTCCCCCGGCCTGACCGGGTAACAGTTGGCTGACAAACAGGGTTTGATCCTGCTTGAAATTGGGCGAAACCGCCAGGGCGTGTACCGGGTGCGGGGGCAGATTCCGGCTCAGATCGAGCCAATTCTGCCCTTCCTTTGCGCTGTGGTACAGCCGGGGTTCGGTGGAAAAATCACCAAATTTTGCCTCGATTTGAGCCAGCGTGTGATTACCTGCCGGCTGGAACAGGCTCAAAATGGAGCCGTTGGCTTCCCGGCTGTGGGGCAACGGGTAAAAGCCCGCCTGTTCCGGGTCTCTTTTGCCGGGGGCGGCGATAAGCAGGTTTCCACCGGCCCCGGCCAGGTACAGTTTATCGCGCGGGGCATCCAGCGCCACCAGCCGGAAATCGTCGTTGGCGGGCAGGGGCAGGGCATCAATGACGGACAGGGTATCCCCATCCAGCGTCAGCAGGCGCTGCTGGTCGCGGTCACCCAGATAGAGCCGGTTGGTGGCGGGGCTAAATTCCATGTGGCCCCAACTGCCCATCAGTTGGTTTCTGTAGGCGGCGTTGTCCCCATCCAGCGTGCGGATGCGCCGGTTGCTGTGGTGGGCAAAGCTGGTAAATGCCCGGTTACCGGCGGGGTCCGGTTTTACGTGGGTGGTGCTGATATTGTTGTCGTTTAAGGTGCGTGTGGGCGCGGCAGAAAGATTGTACACATACAGGTGGTTTCCGCCGTTGGAGCCGGGCACGCCGTTGGGGGCAATGCTGTAGAGCCGTTGATTGAGGGCATCGAGTTGGCTGGTGGTGACACACGGATTTGGCCCCGGCACATCCGGCTGCCGGCCACTGTTGGGCAGGGCGGTAATTTTACTGAAGGTATCTGCATCGAGCGCGGTAACGCCGCAATTGCTAACGTAGATAGCCCCGGTACTGCTGTCCGGGGCCAGTTGGCCGCCCGGCTTTAGCGTGGCGATTTCCTTCAGGGTGCCGGCCTCCAGCACCGTGGCCGGCCGGCCGCTGACATACAGGTGGTTTCGATCTGCGTCAAGCGTTAGTTCGCCACCCCAGCCGGCCGATTTAAATCCGTAATCGGCCCGGTTGTTTTGCAGGGTGGTTTCGGCCAGAATCTCCAGCGATTCACGCTCTAATTGCCGGATACGATTGGCGCTGTCAGATACAAAGAGATAGTCGTTTTTTTCATCAACCAGCACATCTCGAATCTGGATAAGCGTATTATTTATTTGAAAATTCTGGTTGGCCAGGTCAACGGTGTAGAGGTAGTGGTCAAACGGATAAACGGCAAAGGCCACACTGGAGGCGGAGTCAATCGCCACGTCATCCACATTGGTGAGCAAGGGAATGTGGTGGGTTTCAAGCAGGGTGGTGCTGTTTAACCCCACCAGGGCCGGGCCGGGGCTGGGGTCATCGGGGCCAACCGGGCGGGGCAAGCCGTTGCTGTAAAAGAGCGTTTCCCCATCGGGCGACAGGGCGATGCCTTTGGCTTCAAAATATGGCCCTAACTCGGTGGGCAGGCCGGCCATTTCGCCCTTGCCGGTGATACGGTTGAGGATGCGGAAATTGCCGGAAATGGTGGTGAACAACGCCTCGTTGTCATCCGGCAGCGGAAAGATGTTGAGCACCTGACCGCCGGTGGGATAGTTGGTTACCGGAGAGAGGCTGTCAGCTTCAAATATCTCAATGCTCCATCTGTCGTCAATGTTGCGGGCCAGGTACAGCCGGTTGGCCGCCGGGCTGACGGCCAGCGGGCCGGTGCGGGTGGCCGGAGGAAGTTCCACCCGCCGGGCCTGGCCCATGCTGTTGTTTGAGGGGTTGACCACGGCTATTTGCCCGGCGTTGGCGGTGTACAGCAGGCTGTTGCTTGTAGTAAACGCTTCTACGTCAGGCACCTCTTGCACCACCTGCATCATTTTACTGTCGATGATGGACAGGGTGGGGCGCGTAACGCCGTATCTTTTCCGCCAGAGAGCGTACAGCAAGCCGGAATCCGGGTCAAATTGCAGGTCGAGCGGTTCAAAATCGCCCTGATTAAGCTGAAGGCGGCCCACAATTTCACCCTGCTCAATATTGAACACGGCCAGAATAATTCCCTGTTCGGGGGGCGGGTCGCCATCGCTGAGGAGGTACACTTGCTGCGCCTGATTGTTGAGAGCTACGTGGCGAGGCTGGGCCGCATTCCCGACGGGAACCCCCAAATTAGCGATGGCCTCTATTTTAAGTGTGCCGGTCAGGGAATCTGTTTGCCGGAATTGCGGTTGCGTTTTAGGGGGGAGAAAATCGGCAGGTGTGGCGAAAACGGTTGCCGTCGAAAAAAAAGACAGGGCCAGCAAAAAGAAAGCCGAGGTAACCCAGTGAGCTATTTTCATTAATTTTACACCCGGTGATAGTTGGGGAGATTATATCATGCCGCAGGGTGCGGAGCAAAGTAAAAATAGCGCGCGACAGGGTGTAAAGAAGGCCCTACGCAATACGCTGTTTGCGCTACAAGTTTGCGTCAAGCGCGAAAATTTTCTTAACACATGAGGAAATACGAATTTACAAATATGCAACCTGCAACCTGCAACTTGTCACTTGTAACCTGCGACTCTGCAGTTGAAGTTTTCGCTTGCCGGTTCACAAGTAACCGGTTTTATGGTAAAATCCCTGTACCCGTGAAAGCCATATAAATCGCTTGCGCCCCCCGGAATGAGTCATGACAATTTCAACATCTGTAACAACCAAAAATCTGCAACGTGGCATCGAGGCGGCTCGCGCCGGCCACAAAAAAGAAGCCAGAAAATACTTCAAAGTGGTGCTCAACCACACGCCGGAAAACATACCGGCTTTGTTCTGGTTGGCTTATGTGGCCCCATCACCACAGATCAGTATTCGCCTGCTTGAGCGCGTACTGAACCTGGACCCGGAAAATGAACGGGCCAGGGCCGGTATTCTCTGGGCAGAAAAGCGGATAGCCGCCGAGCATGCCGAAGTTGAGCAGTCTGATGAAATAACCCGGCAGCAACTCATTTCAAAAGATGAGATGCTGGAGCGGGCGCAAAAAGGGGCGGTGGCTCATCGCGCCCGGCGCACCATCAATCCGTTTTTGGCGGTTTTGCTGCTGGTGGGGGCCGTTGCCATGGTTGTAGCCGGGGTTTGGGTGATGGCTTTTGTGCCCTCAGATACGTTGGCAGCCTGGCTGCCCGGTACCAATAATACCGCCGCAACAGATATTGACTCTGCCCTGGCTGAAGTGGTTGAGATATCCCCCGAAGTGGGGACTGATGGTACGGCTCGAAGGGCATTGCAACTGAAACCAGAATCCGCAGCGCTGAACTTTGCTTCGCAGGCCGATACCCTTCCCAATCACACGGTTGCCGCCGTTGATATTCCGGCAATAACAAAACCGGCCAATACTGCCCCGGCCCCGTTGTTTGCCCCGGATATTCCTCAGTTTGGCCCCGCGCCGCTTGAATCGAAATTGCTGCCGGTTGATAACCGGCCGGAAACCCCGGTCTCTTTTGAACTGCAAGGCCCTGTGGGCGAGGCCGTGACCGGGCTAAAATTGTTTGAGCCGGTTGACAAAGAATTATTGGCTCACCCGCCCGCTTCTCCTGACGAAAAGTGGATCGAAGTCAATGTGACCGCGCAGCAGGTTGTTGCCTGGGAAGGTAACGTGCCGGTGATGGCGTTTCTGACCTCAACCGGGTTGCCCAACACCCCTACCGTCTTGGGAGAATACAATATCTATTGGAAGCTGGAATCAACCCTGATGGCCGGTCCCGGCTATTACCTGCCGGATGTGCCGTACACTATGTATTTTTACGCCGGATACGGGCTTCACGGCGCTTACTGGCACAACAATTTTGGTCAGCCCATGAGCCACGGCTGTGTCAATTTGAGCAACGAAAATTCTAAACAGTTGTTTGAATGGGTTGCGCCGATTATCCCGGCCGGGCAAACACAAGTGACCGCCACTGCGGATAACCCCGGCACTTTGGTAGTGGTGCATCAGTGAACAAATGGCAGATGCCAGTAGCTTGACAATGTTAGATTATCACAAAACCGTGTAAAATATCTTGTTTTTGGC
>CAYWSS010000115.1:0-11070 GCA_964460505.1 uncultured Caldilineaceae bacterium
ACCGGCCACAGCACCGGGTTTACTGAACCTGTACCTTTACGGAGTACGTAATACGCAATACGCAATATGTTGCCATCACCAATTGGGTAAGTTATTTACGCACCATTCCTTACCTTAATTTTGACATCAATGCGTTCCGATCAGGGAGGGAGGGTTGAGCACCTAATTGGGTAGCTGCCAGGGCGCCGGCGGCATTGCCCCAGCGAACGGCCTCCGGCAGCGATTGACCTTCGGCCAGCGCTACCGCAAAGCCGCCGACAAACGCATCGCCGGCGGCGGTGGTATCAACCGGGGTAATTTTGAAGGACGGCACTACAATGCTCTGCTCGTTATCAATGAGCAATGCCCCTCTGTCCCCCAGAGTCAGAATAACCGTACTTACCCCGTGACTGCGAAGTCTGGCGGCTGCCAGTTCGGCTTCAGCCTGGTTGCTGACCGGCATCCCGGTTAGAATTTCGGTTTCGGTTTCGTTGGGGATGAGAATATCGACCGCGCTCAGTAATTCTGCCGGAAGCGGCTGGGCGGGGGCCGGGTTGAGAATGACCGTGACGCCGTTGGCCTGCGCCAATTGGGCCGCTTTGACCACCGTTTCCAGGGGGACTTCCAGTTGCAGTAGCAACACTTTGGCTCTGGTAATAACGGCCTCGGCTGCTTCAACATCGGCCGGTGAAACTTGATAGTTGGCACCGGGAGTAACCACAATGCTGTTTTCGCCGGCATCATCGACTACAATCAGGGCCACGCCGGTGGCGCTGGCGGCATCTTTTTGAACAAAAGTATAATCAATATTGGCCGCGGCCAGATTTTCCAGCAGCGGGGCAGCAAAGGTGTCCTGTCCTACCCTGCCCACCAGCGCCGTGGCGGCACCCAATCGCGCGGCAGCCACGGCCTGATTGGCGCCTTTGCCGCCGGGCAGGGTATGCAGGTTGCCGCCGATGATTGTTTCTCCCGGTTGGGGAATATGCGGCGAACGGGCCACTAAATCCATATTTAAACTGCCAACGACGGTTACAGCAGGGGCTGTCATAGATGCTATCCTTTTTCTTCGGGGGCAGAAGCGGTGGTCTGCCGGACGACCAGTTCAGTCGTTAAGATTTGTTGTTCAGGCGGTAAATCCTGATTTTGAATGCGCATCAATAAAAAATTGGCCGTTATCAGCCCAATCTGTTCAGTGGGTTGGGTGATGGTGGTCAGGGCCGGGGTGCTGAATTTAGCCAGCGGAATATTATCGAAGCCAACCACGGATAATTGGGAGGGGACGATGATCCCCAGTTTAACCGCGGCCCGTATTGCGCCAACGGCCATCAGATCGTTACAGGCAAAAATGGCTGTGGGCCGGGGTGACAGGCGGAGCAAGTGGTTGGCGCCGTTGTAACCACTCTCAAATTGAAAATCTCCGGTATAAATCAGGGTTTCGTCAAGGGGGAGTTTGGCTTTGCTTAACGCCTGGCGATAACCTTTGAGGCGATCCAGGCTGGCGGTTAAGCCCTGGGGGCCGGTAAGACAGGCAATCCGGCGGTGCCCCAACGAGATTAGATGCTGTGTGGCAGCAAAGCCGCCCTGTATGTTGGTTACGGTTACGTAATCGGCCTCGACGCCCGGCACAATACGGTCAATCAGCACTACCGGAAAGCTCAATCTACGCAGGGTGTTATTCAAGACATTGTCGGCGGCCCCCACGTCAATAAAGACGAGGCCGTCAACTTGTCGCTCAGTCATCACTTTAAGATACAACAACGCTTTGTCCAAATTACCGTCGGAGTTTCCCAGGATGAGGGTGTAATGGTGAGCAAACAGCGCTTTTTCGATGCTGCGGGTTACATTAGCAAAAAAAGGGTTGGCGCTATCGGGGACAATAATGCCAACGCTTTTAGTTTGCTTCATGCGCAGGCTGCGGGCCAGGGCATTGGGCTTAAAATCCAGTTCAGCCATAGCCTGCTCAATTCGCGCTTTCAGGGAGTTGCTGATGGGGCGGGTGTTGTTGATGAAATGAGAAACCGATGTGATTGAAACCCCGGCTCTTTCCGCAACATCTCGCATCGTTGCAATGATTGTGCCTCCAAATTGCATTATCTGAATAAACAATACTCGCAAACGTTTACGCAAACGTTTGCGAGTAGCGTATCACAAAACAAGACGGGAGTCAATACCTACCTGGGGAGTTTAGGGAGTTCCAGAAAAATAATGATCCCAAACCTTGTACCCAAGGGCATTATACTGATGCGTGAGGCGTGAAACGTGATGATTTTTTGCCGTAATCCTCACTCAACACGATATTTCCGTTTCGAAGATTTCCGGCCAGGATTTTTTACCCATAAGTTTATTATCAAGATTGGCGTCGAGCTGTCAAACGGATAGTTTTTCGGCCAAATTCACAAAATATTGAAGCGACTCCGGGTTGCGCATGGCGCCGGGGTTGGCGGCCTTTTCAACCGGGCGGCCCAGTAGAATTTTGCGGATGGGAACCTCCATTTTTTTGCCGCTGAGGGTGTACGGAATCTGGTCGACCACAAAAATTTCGTTGGGCACGTGGCGCGGGGAAATATCCTGCCGGATTTTTTGCTTGATGCGCGTTTTCAGCGCTTCGTCCAAGGCTGCCCCTTTGCGCAGCGCGACAAACAGCGGCAGGTACGACTCGCGGCCCAGCAGCTCCAGATCGATGACCAGGCTGTCGACAATTTCCGGCAGGCTTTCTACGGCGGCGTAAATTTCGCTGGTGCCCATACGAATCCCCTGCCGGTTGATGGTGGAATCTGAGCGCCCGTAAATGACGCAGCCGCCCCGCTCGTTAATTTTTATCCAGTCGCCGTGCCGCCAGATGCCGGGGTACATTTCAAAATAGCTTTCCAGGTAGCGTACATGGCCGGGGTCGTTCCAGAAATAGAGCGGCATGGTGGGCATGGGTTCGGCAATGACCAGCTCGCCCACCTCATTGATGACACTGTGGCCGGCGTCATTGTAGGCCAGCACTTTGGCCCCCAGCGTGGCCCCCTGAATTTCTCCGGCAAAAATGGGCAGCAGGCGGCAGCCTCCCACAAAACCGGTGCATAAATCGGTGCCGCCGCTGAACGATTCCAGAGCCAGCTCCGGGTTGACGTTATCGTAAATCCACTGGAACCCGGCCAGCGACAGCGGCGACCCGGTGGAGCCAACTGCTTTGATGCGGCTGAGATCAAACTGCCGGTTGGGGTGAAGACCCGCTTTGATGCAGGCAGAAATAAACGCGGCGGCGGTGCCAAAGTAGGTCAATTGAGCTTCTTCGGCCAGTTGCCACAGGGCATCCATTGAGGGGTAGGCCGGGCTGCCGTTATAAACAACAATGGGGGTGCCGTTAAGCAGCCCGCCGACAATAAAATTCCACATCATCCAGCCGGTGCTGGTGTACCAGAAAAAACGGTCGTCCGCTTTTAAATCCAGGTGCAGGCGGAGGGTTTTGAGATGTTCCAAAATGATGCCGCCCTGCCCCTGCACAATCGGTTTGGGCAGGCCGGTCGTGCCGGAGGAGTAGAGCACCCACAGTGGATGATCGAACGGAACCTGTTCGTAATCCAGGTGGGGCGGGGCTTCGGTGGTTTCAAGCAGGTCGTTCCAGCAAACGGTGTCCGGCAGGCTGTCCGCCGCTGCGCCATCGGAAACCAGTGACACCAGCACCGTTTGTTTGAGCGTGGGCAGGGCGGCTTGCAACTCGGCCACGGTGTCGATCCGGTTAAAAATTTTGCCGCCCCACTGGTAGCCGTCTACAGCCAGCAACACGGTTGGTTCAATTTGAGTGAAACGGTCGAGTACGCTGCGACTGCCAAAATCAGGAGAGCAGCTCGACCAGATGGCGCCCAGGCCGGCGCAAGCCAGAAAACTCACGATGGTTTCGGGGATGTGGGGCATGTAGGCCACCACGCGGTCGCCACGGGTCACGCCCATCTGTTTCAAGGCGTGGGCCAGAATTCGGGTTTTGTCGTACAGCTCCTGCCGGCTAATCTTGATGAGCGGGCCGGCCTCGGCTTTGTAGAGCAGGGCCGGGCGGGTATCGGTTTTATTACGAAAAACATTTTCGGTGTAGTTTAGCTTTGAGCCAACAAACCACTCGGCCCCCGGCATTTTTCGCCCGGCCAGCACGGTTGAGTACGGGGTTGAGGCTTTTATCTCAAAATAGTCCCAAATCGACTCCCAAAATTGTTCAATCTCAGTGACCGACCAACGCCACAGTTCCGGAAAGGTTTCAAACTTCAGCCCGTAATTTTCCTCAAGCCAGCCCATGTAATGGGTAAGACCGGCTTGCTCTTTAACCGCCGGGGAAGGTTCCCACAGCAAGCTGCCTTCAATAATTTCCATGCTCTCACTCCTCGTATAAAATGTTCAAAATATTCGTAGCCAGGCACGCAATGAAATGAAGTGCCGGTAGACGCCGCTCCGCTATTGCTGCGAGGCTGACTACGAGCGGGTAATATCTCCTGAAAATGATGAAGGATGAAGGATGAAGGATGAATAAACTGCGCTTCTCACTCATCACTGGCTAAAATTTTAGGCTCTCTGGTAGTTTGCAGGATCGCTCTATAAAAAGCGTATTACCTGCCACTAATTTCACTAATTTTTATTTTTTCGTGTTAATTCGTACAATTCGTGGCAAATTCTTTATTTTGATCCTGCAAAATCCTGTGGAGCCAAATTTTATTGTCGTTGCCGTCCCAAAGAGACTGTCCGTCTCTCTTACACTGAACTCGTAACCATTTAGCCCTCCTGTCATTCCCGCACGTATTAAGCGGGAATCCACAGACTGCACGCATAGATTCCCGCTAAAAGCATGCGGGAATGACATAATTCTGGTAGGGGGGTGAACGGTTACCTGAACTCAATCGTAAATCCAAAATCCAAAATCAACCTATCCCGCCGTCCAGCCCAGATCAATCATTACCGGCGAGCCGCTCATAGCCGAGGCTTCGTCGCGGCAGAGAAATGCGGTTAGGGTGGCCACCTCAGACGGTTCCACCAGCCGCTTGATGGCCGCCGGTTTGAGCATGACCCCTTCCACAACTTCCTCGGGGGAGATACCACGGGTGCGGGCCTGATCGGCAATCTGATTTTCTACCAGCGGGGTACGCACGTAGGCCGGGCAAATGGCGTGTACGGTAATCCCATGGGGGCCGCCTTCCAGGGCGGTAGTGCGGGTTAAGCCGAGCATGCCGTGCTTGGCCGAAATGTAGGCGCTTTTAAATGGCGAGGCCCGCATTCCATGCACCGAGGCAATGTTGATAATTCGCCCCCATTTTTGGGCTTGCATTCTGGGCCAGACGTAGCGCGTCAGCAGAAAAGGCGCGGTGAGCATCAGCGCAATCATTTTGTCCCAGACCTCCTCCGGGAATGCTTCCACGGGATCGATGTGTTGAAACCCGGCATTGTTCACCAAAATGTGAACCGTGCCAAACTCTTCGATGGTTTTGGCAATCAGAGCTTTGCAATCGGCCCGCCGGCTCAAATCGCCCTGAATAAACAGCGCGTTCAATCGTTTGGCAGCAACCAGCCCGCCTGCGGCGTTTATATCGCTGATAACTACTTTGGCGCCGTCGGCGGCAAAACGTTCGGCCACAGCCAGGCCAATGCCACTGGCCGCACCGGTGACCACTACAACCTTATCTTTTGCATAATCATCCGTCATTGGAGACCTCCTATCAAGTTTGCATGGGTGGATATTATTTGGGTTGGCAGACTCAACAGTCTGAAATAGTGAGGCAACAGTAGCATAGATTTTAAGTGATGTCAATGCGCCGCAGCCGTGTAATATAAATTATTTGGCAGGTGTGATAAGATTATGATATACTCACCGCTGTTCGACTTGCTTTAGCATAAGTACGCCATCAAAATGCCATATGCCATGGGCCACCCGGCAAATAACTGAAATTGCCGGGTTTATATCCAACCGTTAATTACCGAATTTTCTCCTAAGTAAAATTTAATATCACATGCTTAAAGTTGTTTATCCAAAGGGGGAGGCAAAATTGCGCATATTACTCAAAATATCCCACTGGATTGATACCATTAGCGAATGGTCCGGTGAAATAGCGCAGTACATTGTTCTCGCTACCGTAGCGATAGGGTTTTATAATGTGTTTGTGCGTTATATTGGACGATTTATTGGCACTCAGTTGTCTTCCAACGTCTACATCGAATTACAGTGGTATCTGTTTTCGATGATCTTCTTTTTGGGATTCCCGTACATCTTAAAACATGGGGTAAACGTGCGGGTAGATATTTTTTACGCCCGCTGGAGTCCCAAAACGCAGGCCTGGATAGATTTTTTATCGACGCTGTTCCTGCTGGTTCCCTTCTGTGTAATTGGCCTCTACGTCACTTATGGTCCGGTGTTAACCGCATGGGGGCTGCTGCCGGATGGAACATGGGGTGTCTGGGAACTATCCCCCGATCCGGACGGCCTGCCGCGGGCACCGATCAAAACAATGATTATTGTCTCTTTTGGCTTGCTGTTACTGCAAAGCATTTCTCAGTTGATCAAATACCTTGCAGTCATCGTAGGTGACACCGACGTGTACCAGGCAATTAAAGCAGAAACAGAACAATTTCAGGCGTAGCAGGGAGAGAGATATGGGATACGAATGGTTAGCACTGGCCATGTTTGGGGGCTTTTTGGTTTTATTGCTGCTGGGCTACCCGGTTGCTTTTTCTTTTGCCGGTACCGCAATTATTTTTGGCGTTATTGGTTATTTTCTGGGGATTTTTAATCCAAATCGACTGTGGTTGTTGCCCAATCTCTGGTTTGGCACCATGTCTAATTTTACCCTGTTAGCCGTGCCCTATTTTGTTTTTCTGGGAGCAGTGCTGGAGAAGACCGGCATGGCGGAGGAACTGCTGGAAACGGTGGGGATTTTGCTGGGGCCGCTTCGGGGGGGGGTGGCGTTGGCCATTATTTTGGTCGGCACCCTGCTGGCGGCCACAACCGGAGTTGTGGCCGCCACCGTAATTGTAATGGGCATGTTAACCATGCCGGTTATGTTGCGCTATGGTTATGATAAAGGGCTGGCCAGCGGGGTAATTGTGGCTACCGGCACTCTGGCGCAGGTTATTCCGCCCAGCCTGGTGCTGGTGGTGCTGGCCGACCAGATTGGCGTTTCGGTGGGGGACCTGTTTATGGGGTCGGTCATCCCCGGTTTTATGCTGTCCGGCTCTTTTGTGCTGTACGTGCTGATCATCGCCTTTTTTAAACCCCACATGGCTCCGGCCCTTCCGCCCGAAGCCCGCACTCTAAAAGGCGCAGCCTTGGCCATGCGCGTGGTTAAGGCTGTGATTCCGCCGGTGTTCCTGATTTTTGCCGTATTGGGCAGTATCTTTTTTGGCGTTGCCACCCCCACAGAAGCCGGGGCCGTGGGGGCCGTGGGCGCTTTAATTTTGGCGGCTCTGTACCGCAAACTAAACTGGCGCCTGCTGAAGGACGCGGCTCACTCTACCGTAAATATCACCTCTCTGGTAATTATGATCCTTATCGCTTCCTCGCTGTTTACCATTGTGTTTGATGCGTTGGGCGGAAAAAGAATCATCACCGAATTTCTCACGGGGCTGCCCGGCGGCGCGGTAACTTTCTTGATTGTGGCCAATATAGCTGTCTTTTTTCTGGGGATGTTCCTGGAATTCATTGAGATTGCGTTTATTGTTATCCCCCTGTTTGTGCCGGCGGCCCAGGCCCTGGGCATTGATCTGGTCTGGTTTGGCGTAGTGTTGGGCATTAACCTGCAAATTGCCTTTATTTCGCCGCCGGTTGGTTTTTCACTGTTTTACTTGCAAAGCGTGGCCCCCAAAGAGGTCACCACGGGCCAAATCCATCGCAGCGCATTTCCCTTTATGGGGCTTCAACTGCTGGTGCTAATTCTGGTGTTGATGTTCCCTCAAACGGTAAGTTGGTTGGTTGATCTGGCCTACAAATAAGCGCGGGCTTTCTGGGATTTGTGGGCCCAACCTGGATATTTCGTATTGCGTAGGGTGTAGATCAAGAAAACACGCAACACGCAAGTACAAGTTCAGTGAACTCGTCAGAATCACGCTCGGGCCGGTCTCCTGACCGCGCCCGTTTAGGGGCCGGCCACAGCGCCGGGTTTACTGAACCTGTACGTACGCAATACGTGCCAACCCCCTGAAATGCAGAGGAATCAAAAAGGTGAGCATCAATCAGGATGCTCACCTTTTTTGTTTTTATGAATTTTTCAGCTAAATAAAGAAACTAGATACTGCCGGTAGCTGAGTAGGACAGGTAGGCATTTTCGGCAAACCCGTGCCAATTCTGGATACCTTCGCGGAAGGCCGCCCACTGCTTCAGGATAGAACCAAAATCGGCGTCGGCGGCGGCAAATTCATCAAACAGCTCAAACGCGGCTTCTTCGGAAGCTTTCATCACGTCATCCGGGAAGGGAGCCATCGTTACATCTGATTCGCCCAGAAGCTTCTGGAGGGCCGCCGGGTTTTTGGCATCGTAGCGGGCCATCATGGTCATGTTGGCTTCGTAAGCTGCTGTTTTTAAGATTTCCTGGTACACTTCCGGCAATTTGTTCCACTCATCCAGATTGATCTGGACTTCCAGTGATGGGCCTGGCTCCCACCAGCCGGGATAATAATAAAAGCTGGTTACTTTGTGGAAGCCGAGTTTTTCGTCGTCGTAGGGGCCAACCCATTCGGCGGCGTCAATGGCCCCGGTTTGCAGCGCCTGGAAAATTTCGCCGCCGGGCAATACCTGCACGGTGACGCCCAGTTTATCCATTACCTTGGCTCCCAGGCCGGGAATACGCATTTTCAAGCCTTCCATATCGGCCAGCGACTTAATTTCTTTGTTAAACCAGCCGCCCATCTGCACCCCGGTATTGCCGGCAGGAAACTGAATAACGTTAAATTTACTGCCGTAAAAATCCTGTAACAAATCTAATCCGCCGCCTTCGTACAGCCATGCATTTTGCTGCCGGCTGGTCAGGCCAAACGGCAAGGCTGTGCCAAACGCCGTGACCGGGCTTTTGCCAACATAGTAGTAAGAAGCGGTATGTCCAATGGGTACCGCCCCTTGCTCAACCACATTAAGTACTTCCAGGCCAGGGGCCAATTCGCCGGCGGCTCGCGCCTCAATTGTAAACTTGCCGGCTGTCATTGCGGTTACACGCTTTGCCAGGGTCTGCGCCCCGCCAAAAATGGTATCAAGACCGACCGGCCAACTGGTGGCCATATCCCAATGAATATCCGGCAGAGACTGGTCGTTCTGGATTGCTTCCTGCACTTCCGCTGCCGTTGCGGCAGGCTTGGCAGCGCTTTGTTCCGGGGCACTGGTGGCCGTATCCTGACCAATGCTGCATCCAACCAACAAGCCGGTGCTTCCGGCTACGGCAGCCACCGAAGCCTTTTTCAAAAAGTCACGACGATCAAGCTTGTTCTCCATCTTATCCTCCTTGATAAAATTAAATAATTTGATTAAATTGGGTGGAAAGGGCGTTAACGAAGCAATTGTAACATAAGATTATGCTAAGTACAAACATCAATTTGTGAGTTTTCGCTCAAAGTGAATATTTTATTTTGTTCGTTGAAACACCACATCGTAGGAGTAATGGCCCCGGCAGAGTTGGTTAGATTCAACCCGTTGCCGGCAATCTTCCGGGGAGTGGCAGTAGCCGCCTTGTTGCAACCAGTCCAGCGGAATATCCTCATCCAGGGTGGAGAGTGGCGGAGAAAATTCGCCGGTAAAGCGAGCGCCATCCTGCCGGCCCATCACCGCCACTTCCATGGTTGCGCTCCAGACCAGAATCCGGACCGTGCCCGGCCCATCAACGCCGGTGGGAACTTCGAAATTGCCGTATTTGTCACCCACTAAAATGCCATCCAGTAGATTTTCTTCGGCATCTACCACGTGAACATAAATGCTGTGGTCGCTGCCGCAGATGCCGTTGAGTACGCCATCCCAACTGTTTTCTTCGTTGGTGCGCATTCGTACCAGGCGTACCACAAAATCTGCTTCCGGTTCAATGGCCTCTGCGGGAGGAGGCTCCGGGGGAACATCCGAATTTGTCTTTGTCGCTTCGGGGGTGGGTGATGGCGGCTCCGGAGTGGCGGATGCCTCCCCGGTTGGCGAAGGTGCCGGGGTGGCCGTATCGGTTGAATTGGGAACCGGGGATTCGGTGGGCGGCGGGGTGGCCGTAGGTGTCAGCAAATAGGAGAGATCTGGCGTGGGCGAGGGGTGCGACGTGACGGTTGGTTCGGGCGTGCTAAATTGGGCCACGACTACGGTTGGCGTCGCCAGTGATGCGGATTCGGTGCGATTGGGACTGCCCAGACTGCATGCCGGCGTCGCGAACAGCATTGAAGCGATTAAAAGGACAGCCGGCGTGCAGTTTGTCACCGGGCGCGTTAGTGTCAGTTTTTTCATACTTGCATAGCAACGGTGGTTTGTCTTCAAAGGTTCGGTTTTCAATGTAGTTCATTTTTTCTTCGATAGATTTGATTACTCATCTTTGAAAATTATGGGCAGATAGTAGATTTTATTTGGATCCGGGGCCGGATTACCCAGCACAACGACTTCTGCGGAACTGTTATTGTTGGCCGGGGTGATGTCACCCGTGGCGGTGATGAACGCAGTATTGGAAATGATTCCGTCCGGGAGGGGGTTGTCAAGGTTGCCGTAGATGGAAATGGTGCCGCCCTGGCTCACTGCCAGATTGCTCACAGACCAGGCAAAGGTAACGCCATCAGTTTTGCTAACCAGTCCCCCATTATCAACAGAACTATCCCAGGTAAGATTGGTCAGGCCGGCCGGAATGATGTCGGTGATAACCACATTTGTGGCCGTAAAGTTGCCCTGATTGGCAAAGGCAAGGGTGTAGGTCACGGCCTCACCGGGGGCGGCGGTTATCGGCTTGACTGTTTTTTCAATGACCAGGTCGGGTGAGCCGGATGGGGGCGGCTCCGGGTTTTGAACCGTCAGGTCAGCCGAGCTGCTATTGTTTGAGGGGGTGATTTCGCCGGTGGCGGCAATCTGGGCGTTGTTGGAAATGATTCCGTCCGGGAGGGGGTTGTCAAGGTTGCCGTAGATGGAAATGG